>NZ_NEWI01000174.1:0-4610 GCF_002135005.1 Halorubrum sp. SD612
TCAAAGGGGCAGCCACGGGGGCTTTGGGCGTGTTCTCTGCGGGAGCGACTCGGAATACGACCGGAGAAACGTGTCGCGCGCGAGCGACGACCGAGCCGAATCGGGGGCGAACTCGGGGGGATCACGACCGAGATACTCGCGTTAACGGCGATCAACCAAAACAGACGCAGCAGCGCCGTTAACCCGGATACAAGCCGGATTAAACCGCGTTAAGCGACTTCGCTTTTTATACGGAAAGGGGGACTGGACCCGAGTGGACATGAGCGAACGCACGAGAGCGATCCTACTGGCCGCAGTCGTCGCGCTCGGCGCCGTGACGGGCGTCGCGGCGACGGGCGTCGCGGCCGCCGACGGCGGCCTCGAAGTGGCCGTCGACGACGCGGACGGCGAACCGACGGTCACGGTGACCGAGAACGACACCGCGGTCGAGAACGCGACGGTCGTCGTGAGCGTCGTCGACGATGACGACGAGAACGCGTCGTACGCGGGGACCGGCGAGTACGAGACCGACGCGAACGGCACGGTCGACCTTCCCGCCGCCGAGGAGGACGTCACCGTCGCGGTGACCGCCGCCGCCGCGGGCGACGACACCGCCTCGACGACGGTCGACCTCGAAGCGCCCGACGGCCTCGAACTCGACGTGGAGAACGCCGAGAGCGAGCCCGTCGTCACAGTGACGAACGACGACGACCCGGTCGAGAACGCCTCGGTGAACGTCACGGCCGTCGACGAGAACGCCTCCTACGCCGGCGCGGGCGAGTACGAGACCGACGCGAACGGCACGGTGACGCTGCCGGCCGCCGAGGAGGACGTGACGGTGAACGTCACGGCCGAATACGACAACGAGAGCGCCTCGGAGACGGTCGACATCGAGGCGCCCGACGGCCTCGAAGTGGCCGTCGACGACACCGACGGCGAGCCCGTCGTCACGGTCACCGACAACGGCACCGCGGTCGAGAACGCCTCGGTGACCGTCACGACCGTCGACGAGAACGCCACCTACGCCGGCGCGGGCGAGTACGAGACGGACGAAGACGGAACCGTCGGCCTCCCGGCCGCCGAGGAGAACGTCACGGTCGAGGTGACCGCCGCGTACGAGGGCGAGAGCGTCTCGACGACCGTCGACCTCACCGTCGGCGACGAGGACGAGGCCGAGGGGCAGCCGTTCGGCCAGCTCGTCCGGGAGTTCATCGAGGACATCGAGGACCGCGAGGGCGGCATCGGTGGCGCGGTCTCCGACTTCGTGACGGCGAACAACCCCGGTAACGCCCCGGACCACGCGGGCGGCCCCGGCGGTCCGGACGACGCGGACGATGGCGACGACGCCGAGAACGAGACCGACGCGCCCGGTAACGCGCCCGATCACGCCGGTCCCGACGGTGAGGATGACGACGAGCGCGGCCCGCCGTCCGACGCCGGCCCCGACCGCGAGGAGGACGGCGACGATGCCGAGGAGACCGAGGGTGATGCTGAAGACGACGACGCCGACGAAGAGGGCGAGGACGCCGACGAGGACGAAGAGGACGAGGAGAGCGCGGAAGACGAAGAGGACGAGGAGAGCGAGGAAGACGAGGCTGAAGACGACGCCGACGAGGAGGAAACGGAAGCCGACGAGGACGCTGACGAAGACGAAGCGGACGAGGAGGAAACGGAAGCCGACGAGGACGCTGACGAAGACGAAGCGGACGAGGAGGAAACGGAAGCCGACGAGGACGCTGACGAAGACGAAGCGGACGAGGAAGCCGACGATGACGACGGCGAGGGCGGACCGCCGGACCACGCTGGCGGCCCGGGCGGGAACTGACGACGCGGTCCGCAGCTCGGTTCGGTAACGCGGGCGACGGTCGCCGAGACCGACTCTCATTTTGCGGACGCACTCCGGTGTCGGCAGGGTTTAGTGCGCCGTGAGCGAACCGAGAGGTATGAGCGAAACCGCGTATCCGCCGGTGTCACAGCACCTCTCCGACGTCGATGCGGCCCGGGAAGAGGGCCGCCGGAAGATGGACTGGGCGCTCCAGCACATGCCGATATTGAACGCGCTGCGCGAGGAGTTCGTCGACGAGCAGCCGCTCGCCGGCGAGACGATCGCGATGGCGATGCACGTCGAGGCGAAGACGGCGAACCTCGTCGAACTGCTCGCCGAGGGCGGCGCCGAGGTGGCGATCACCGGGTGTAACCCCCTCTCGACGCACGACGACGTGTCGGCCGCGCTCGACGACCACGAGTCGATCACCTCCTACGCCGTGCGGGGCGTCGACGACGACGAGTACTACGACGCGATGCACGCCTGCATCGCCCACGAGCCGACCGTCACCGTCGACGACGGGATGGACATGGTGAAACTCGTCCACGAGGAGTACCCCGACCTGATCGACTCCATCGTCGGCGGCGCCGAGGAGACGACCACGGGCGTCGACCGCCTGCGCGCGATGGACGCCGACGGCGAGCTCCACTACCCCGTCTTCGCCGTCAACGACACGCCGATGAAGCAGCTGTTCGACAACGTCCACGGCACGGGCGAGTCGTCGCTCGCGACCATCGCGATGACGACGAACCTCTCGTGGGCCGGGAAGAACGTCGTCGTCGGTGGCTACGGCCAGTGCGGGAAGGGCGTCGCCAAGAAGGCGTCCGGGCAGAACGCGAACGTCATCGTCTGCGAGGTCGACCCGCGGAAGGCGCTCGAAGCGCACATGGAGGGGTACGAGGTGCTCCCCATGGAGGAGGCCGCCGCGAAGGGCGACGTGTTCATCACGACGACGGGCAACCGCGACGTGATCACCCGCGAGCACTTCGCGGAGATGAGCGACGGCGTCCTGCTCGCGAACGCCGGCCACTTCGACGTGGAGGTGAACCTCGACGACCTCGACGACCTCGCCGTGGACCGCTACGAGGTCCGCGACGGCGTCGAGGGGTTCGAGATGCCCGACGGCCGCGTCCTCAACGTCATCGCGGAGGGCCGCCTCGTCAACCTCGCCGCGCCCATCGCCTTAGGCCACCCGGTCGAGGTGATGGACCAGAGCTTCGGCGTTCAGGCGGTCGTCGTCCGCGAGCTCGCCGCCAACGGCGACGCGTACGACGCCGGCGTCCACGACGTGCCCGACGAGCTCGATCGCGAGGTGGCGGACATCAAGCTCGCCGCCGAGGGCGTCGAGTACGACGACCTCAGCGACGAGCAGCGCGAGTACATGGGGAGCTGGGAACACGGGACCTGACCCGGCCGGACGGCGACCGCCGAGCCCGCCGGTTCGACCCGCTTTTGTGCCGCGCGACCGTACCGGACGTATGAATCTCACCGCGGTGTTACACTCCGGATTCGGTGTCTCGGTGTTAGCCGGAATCCTCGTCTCCGACACGACGCTTCGCGTCGCCGCGTTCGCGCTCGGCGCGGTCCTCTTCGTCGCCGGCATTGTCGTGTCGCGGCGCGGCGACTGAGACGAGCCGAACGGCGCGTCGCCTCGCCGAACGGTGACGACCGGCCCCGGCTCGCGTCCTTTTTCCCCCGCGACCGCTTACGAGAGCCAGTGACAGTCACGAGCGTCCACGACCCGAGCCACCGCGAGGCCCTCTGGGAGCTGGAGGACGCCTTCGAGCGCGGCGACCGGATCAGCGTCTTCGGCCGCTGTACGGTCAGCTACGAGGGGCGTGCGGCCTCGGACCTGGGCGCCGGCGACCGACTGCTCGTGTTGAAGCCCGACGGCGCCGCCCTCGTCCACACCGACGAGGGGCGGCAACCCGTCAACTGGCAGCCGCCGGGGTCGGAACACCGCGCCGCGGTGCGCGAGGGACGGCTGCGCGTGCGCGCGACGCGGAGCAACCCCGACGAGACCCTGACCGTTCGCTTCGCGGCCGTCGACCAGCTCTCCGCGATGGCCGTGACCGGCGGCCGCGACCTCACGCTCCACGGGAGCGAGGAGGACCTCCGGACCCGAATCTTGGAGCGCCCCGACCTCGTCGAGCCCGGGTTCGAGCCCCGCGAGACCGAACGCCCGTCCAGCGCCGGTCCGATGGACGTCTTCGGCGTTGACGCCGACGGCACGCCGGTCGTCGTCGAGCTGAAGCGCCGCCGGGTCGGTCCGGACGCCGTGGGACAGCTCGCGCGGTACGTCCGGGCGCTCCGCGAGGAGTTGGGGATCGAGGCGAACGACGGCGAGACCGACGACGCGGACTCGCCGGAGGTGCGCGGGATCTTAGTCGCCCCGTCGGTCACCGACCGCGCCGCGGAGCGGCTCGCGGAGCGCGGCTTCGACCACGTCGCGCTCGAACCGACGCCGGAGGAGTGAGCGGGCGGCGTGTCAACGCAGACCGCAATCCGGCGGATCGCCGGCGCTGACTCCCTGAGGAGCCGCGGCGGACGCCTCGCTATCGAAGGGTTTATCGCCGCAGCGCGGGCTACATCGGACAAGTAGCCATGTCTGACAAACCCGCCTCTATGTATCGGACGATCGACAAGCCGTCGTACACCCGCCGCGAGTACATCACGGGTATCCCCGGCTCGAAGATCGCCCAGCACAACATGGGCGACCTCTCCGCGGAGCCGGACGACTACCCCGTCCAGATCAGCCTCCGCGTCGAGGAGGAGCTCCAGGTTCGACACGGGTCGCTGGAGAGCG
>NZ_NEWI01000175.1:0-4586 GCF_002135005.1 Halorubrum sp. SD612
GACCAGGGGGGCGTCGCCGCCCACGTCGCTCCCGGGCTCCATCGAGGAGTGACAGGCGAGCCCGTCGAGCTGGCCCGACTTGAACCGGGCCGCCACGTCGATCCGGACCTCCTTCGACAGCGAGCCGTGGTGGAGCTCGATCTCGGTGGGGTCGGCGGCGTTCGCGTCCCCGCCGCGCTCGGCCGCCTCCCGCTCCTTCTCCGCGAGCGTCTTGAACCGCGAGCCGAGCGCCTCGGCGGTCTGTCGCGTGTTGACGAAGATCAGCGTCGACTCGTGGTCCGCGACGATCTCGCGGATCGTCCGGACGTGACTCGCGGTCGTCTCGTCGACCGCGAGCTCGCCGGCGAGCGTCGCGTCGCGGTCGGTGATCTCCGGGTCGAGGACCCGCACGTCGGTCCGCGTCCCGGCCGCGACCTCGACCGTCTCGAACGCGCGGTCGCCCTCGCGGTCCGGGTCGCGCCTTCCCGCGCCGACGAGGAACCGCCCGACCTCCTCGGGGTCGCCGACCGTCGCCGAGAGCCCGACGCGCTGGAACGGTCCGGCGACGCGGCGGAGCCGTTCGAGCCCTATCGTGAGCTGGGCGCCCCGCTTCGCCGAGGCCAGCTCGTGGACCTCGTCTATCACGACGTGCGCCACGTCTTCGAGGGCGACGCGCATCTTCGAGCCGGTCAGGATCGCCTGGAGGCTCTCCGGGGTCGTGATGAGCACGTCCGGCGGGTCGTCCGCCTGCTTCGAACGCTCGTACTGGGTCGTGTCGCCGTGGCGCACCGCGACCTCGACGCCGAGCGTCTCGCCCCACCACTCCAGCCGGTCCATCATGTCGCGGTTGAGCGCGCGGAGGGGGGTGATGTAGAGGGCCGAGATGCCCTCGCGGGGCCGGTCGCCGGGCGCGTTCCGGGCGTCGACGATCGCGTCGAAGACGGGGAGCATCGCGGTCTCCGTCTTGCCGGTGCCGGTGGGGGCCAAGACGAGGGCGTTCCGCCCCGCGGCGAGCGGCGGGATCGCCTCGCGCTGGGGCTCCGTGGGGGTGGTGAACCCCCGGTCCGAGAGCGCCTCGCGGACCTCGCTCCCGAGGTGCGCGAACGCGTCCATCCCCGACGGTTCCGCCATTCTGTGATCGGTTTGGATTGGGCGCTCGGGCGATTAAGCCCGTCGCTATGCGAGGTCGGCCCGAGTGCGACCGGGTCTCGGCCGCCCCCGCCCGGCCCGTCTCGCGCTCAGTCGGCGAGGGGAAGTTCGACGGTGAACACGCTCCCGGTCGGATCGTTGTCCGTCACCCACACGTCGCCGTCGTACTTGTCGACGAGCGTCTTGACGAGGTACAGGCCGATCCCGGTTCCGCCGCTCTCCAGTCCCTTCTCGCCCTCCTGAAAGATCTGCTCTTTGTGATCGTCCGGGATTCCGGGCCCGTTGTCGGCGATCGAGACGCACACCGCGTCGTCCGACAAACTGGTCGAAACCGTGATCTCGGCCACCTGCTTGTCGTTGTGGACGACCGCGTTCGTCAGCAGATTCCGGAACACCGCCTCCAGCAGGTCGTCCGCCAACACCGTCACGTCCGGGATCGACCCGTCGACGGTGACCGCGGCGCGGTCCTCGTCCGACCGGACCTGTTGGATCTGCCCGGTGAGCTCGGTCCGGAGGCGCATCGGCGTCCTGTCGCCTCCGGCCTGTAACAGCACGTCCGTGACGTCTTTGGCGGTCTCCGTGATTTCGGCCGCCTGCCGCGCCGCGCCGATGACCGTCCGCGCGTACGTTCGACTCCGGTCGTCCGGGAGCGAGTCTTCGAGCAGTTCGGTGTACGACTCGACCACCATCAGCTGGTTTCGGATGTCGTGGCGAACGACCTGGTTCAGCAGCTTGAGGTTGTCCCGCTGCTCTTCGAGCGTCTGCTCGTACCGCTTGAGGTCGGTGACGTCGCGGGCGTATCCCAACACGGCGTCTTCGCCCGTTTCGGCGATCTGGTAGGGGATCTTCGTCGTCTGGAGGATGCGCGTCTCCCCGGCCGCCGTGGTCAGCGTCTCCTCGCCGACGTTCTTCGGTTCGCCCGACTCGATCACCTCCAAGTCGTCCTGTCGGAACGCGTCGGAGTCGTCGGCGTCCGGAATGATCTCTCCCTCGGTTTTGCCCTCGACCTCCTCGGGCGACAGCCCGTACGCCGCCGCGGTCGCCTCGTTGGCCAAGAGGTACTCGCCCTCGCGGTCCTTCACGAACACGAGGTCCGGCACGAGGTCGATGACCGTCCGCAGATCCTCGCGCGTCGACTCGAGGGCCATCTCGTACCGCTTCCGCTCGGTGATGTCTTGAAACAGTCCCAGCGCCCCGACGACCTCTCCCGCGTCGTCGAACTGCGGATCGCCGATCGCCCTCACCCACCGGGTCCGTCCGGTCGCCGTGACGATCCGCAGTTCGAGGTCGTACGACTCGCCCTCCTCCGTCAGCCGCTCGAACGCCCGTTCGATCGCGTCCCGGTCGTCCGGGTGATAGAACTCTATTCCGTCTTCCAGTTCCACCGTCTCGTCGGTCGGCACCTCGTGGATCCGGTACACCTCGTCGCTCCACGTGAGCGACTCGCCGATCAGGTCGACCTCCCACCACCCGATCGACGCGCTCTCTTGGGTGCGTTCGATGAGGGTTCGCGTCCGCTCCAGCTCCGCCTCTCGACGCTTCTGCTCGTGGACGTCGAGGTGGATGCCGACCGCGCGGACCGGCTCCCCGTCGCCGTCCCGCTCGACGACCTTTCCGATGTCGCGGACCCACTTCCACTCCCCCGACGCGGTCCGCATCCGGTGTTCCGCGTCGTAGTACTCGGTCTCGCCGGCGACGTGGGCCGACAGGGCGTCTTCGACCGCCGCGAGGTCGTCGGGATGGACGCGGCGCTCCCACGCGTCGAGGCGGGGTTCGATGTCGTCGAGCGAGTGGCCCAGCATCGCCGCCCACTGGTCGTTGAACTCGACCTCGTCCGTGGTCATGTCCCAGTCCCAGACCCCGATCTGCGCCCCCTCGACCGCGAGTTCGAGCCGGTCTTTGATCCGCTGGACCGTTCGCTCCCGCTCCTTCTGTTCCGTCACGTCGCGGGCGACGCCGACGACCCGCGTCACCGACCCGTCCTCGACGACCGGGCTCAGCCGCGTCTGCCACTCCTTCGGCCCCTCCGGCAGCGCGAGCGCCTCCTCGTACTCGATCGTCTCGCGGGCCTCGACGCAGCGGCGGTAGTTCTCTGCGACCGACGCCCCCTGCTCGTCGCCCAGCAGTTCCCGCGGCGTCTTGCCGCGGATCTCTTCCAGCGAAATTCCGGTGAGTCGCTGGTGCGACGCGTTCGTCCGCCGGAAGCGAAAAGCGTACCCCTCGTCTCGGTCTTCGACGTCGATCAGAAAGACCGCGTCTTCCATCTCACAGAAGACCGTCTCGTAGACGCTCCTGTCCTCGTTTCCGACCGCGAGATCGGGCCCGGACTCGGAGGGCGGCCCCTTTCGATTCTCCATGCGTCATAGTTAGACAGCCGATATGTAATCGATTCCGATCCGGGGGTCTCGCCCCCGCTACGTCACGCCCCCCTCGTTCGTCGCGTACGCCTCGTGCGCGCCCGATTCGAGGATCGCCTCGACCTCGTCGACGACTTCCAGCACGTCTGCGAACGAGGTGTACGGGGCCGCCGGACAGACGCGCACCACGTTCGGCGGGCGGAAGTCGACGACGACGCCCCGGTCTTTGAGCGCCTCGCTCAGGCGCTCGGCGTCGGGGTGTTCGAGTGCGACGTGGCCGCCGCGGGCGTCGTGCTCTCGCGGCGTGCCGACCGAGACTTCGGGAAGCCGGTCGTCGACGAGGGCGATGAGGAAGTCGGTCAGGGCGAGCGACTTCTCCCGCAGACGCCCGATCCCCGCCTCCCGGAGGAGCTCGACGGACCCCTCCAGCGGCGCGGCCGCGAGCAGCGGCGGCGTGCCGATCTGCCACGCGCCCGCCGAGTCGGCCGGGGTGTAGGTCATGTTCATCTCGAACTGGGTCTCCTTCTCGTGGCCCCACCACCCCGCCAGCGCGGGCGTGAGCCCGTGGTGGCGCTCGGCGACGTACAGCGCGCCGATCGACCCCGGCCCGGCGTTGAGGTACTTGTACGTGCACCAGACCGCGAAGTCGACGCCCGCCTCGTCGAACTCGTGGGGGACGGCGCCCGCGGAGTGGGCCGCGTCGAAGCCGGCGTACGCGCCCGCCTCGTGGGCCGCCGCGGCGATCCGCTCCACGTCGAACAGCTGGCCGGACCGGTACAGCGCGGTCGGCATCCAGACGATCCCCACGTCGTCGTGGGCCGCCAGCGCGGCCTCGACGTCGCGGGGGTCGATCGTCCGCCCGTCGCGGCTCGGCACGACGCGGAGCTTCTCGTCGGGGTCGACCCCGCGCTGGCGGAGCTGCGCCCGGATCGCGTAGTGGTCGGAGGGGAAATCGAGCTCGTTGACGAGGACCGCGGGGTCGGCGTCGGAATCGCCGCCCGGCGCCCACGTCCCGTCCGCGGCCGCGACCCCCTCGCGATCCGGGCCGTTCCCGGCGACCAGCCCCTCCAGGCAGGCGCCCACCACGGCCGTGATGTTCAC
>NZ_NEWI01000176.1:0-4543 GCF_002135005.1 Halorubrum sp. SD612
GAGGCCGCCCGACGAGGCTGGGGAGGCGTGAGGCGCTGTGCGGTCGCGGTCGGGCGGGACTCGAAGGGGCAGCCGCGAGGGCGAAGCACGGCGACGGTAGCACCGCAGGAGCGAGTGGAACGAGCGACGAGGAGCGCACCGAGCCGCGCGAGTCCTCGCGGCTGGGGCTTCGGTGGTGTTCGTGGCCAGTCTGACTTATAAATGACAGAGTTCGATCTCGCGACAAAATCGAATCCGGACCGCACACCGGTTCCGGAACCTCACCACCGCGAGGAGGGTGGCAGTCGGAAGAGCGCGATTAACCGACCGAGCGCGTGCACCAAGGCGTACAGGAACGCCGACGAAGGCTCCGCGACGAGGAGCGCGAGGTACGTCCCGAACGTGGCGGCGCCGCCGACCGCTCGGAACCAGACCCTCTGACTCACGGCTCGAAGCCGGTCCCACCGAAACGTGAGGACCGCCACCCCGCCGCCGAGAAACATCCCGGCGATGACGGCGATGAACACGAGCGGTCCCGGAGACCGGAGCGAAGCGATGACGGCCGAGGTAGGTTCGAACCCGCCCAAGACAACGGTGAGAAACGCGAAGACGAGCAGCGCAGCGCCGAGCTGGAAGAGATCCGCGGCCCGCGCGTCGACGGCACTCCCCGACGGGGCGGCGTCCGGATCGAACAGCCGGCCTGACAGCCCGAATCCGGCCAGTCCGAACAGGGCGACCGGCGCGCCAAGCGCCCCTGCGTTCGGACCGCTGACCAACAGCCCGACACCGAGCGGGATGAGGGCGAAGGACAGCCACCGGCCGAGTTCGACTCGATCCACACGTGGAACTCGCGCCGTCCGAACAAAAGCGTGGTCACCATGACGACTGTCCCGCCGGCGCTTATAAACTCGCGACCCGATACCTCATATATGAACGGAGACGCCACGGTCGTCGGCGGCGGACTGGCGGGGCTGGTCGCGGCGACGCGGCTGGCCGAGGCGGGCGCGGACGTGACGCTGTACGAGCGACGGCCCGAGGTCGGCGGGCGCGTGCGGACGGAGACGGTGGACGGCTTCACGCTCGACCGCGGGTTCCAAGTCCTCTTCTCCAGCTATCCCGCGGTCAAACGCGAAATCGGCCCCGACGGGCTCGACGACCTCGACATGCGGACGTTCGCGCCCGGGGCGACTATCTGCCGACCGGGCTCGCGGTCGACGCTCGGGGACCCGCTCCGCGATCCGCTCTCGGCGATTCCCTCCCTCCTGAACGACGAAGTCTCCTTCTCGGACAAGCTCCGGACGCTCGCGCTCCGGTACGACCTCTCGAACCGCGACGAGGACGAGTTCTTCGCCGGGCCGGACGCGCCGATCCGCGAGTACCTCCGCGACTGGGGGTTCGCCGACGACTACGTCGAGAACTTCGTGGAGCCGTTCTACGGCGGGATCACCCTCGACCGCACCCTCTCGACCTCGAAGCACGTCTTCGAGTACACGTTCCGCGCGATGGGCCGCGGCTCCATCGGCGTCCCCGCCGACGGGATGGCCGCGCTGCCCGCCGCGCTCGCGGGCCGCGCCCGGGCGGCCGGGGTCGAGATACGGACCGGCGAGGACGTGGGGGCGGTCCGAATCGCGGGACAGGGGCGAATTCCGTTCCGGACCGGCTCCGCCGACGCCGGCGGCGCCACGGTCGAGCTCGCGGACGGCTCGACCCGCGAGACGGACGCGGTCGTCGTCGCGGCCTCCCCGCCCGAGGCCCGGCGGCTCACCGGCGTCGAGTCGGTCCCCACGGAGGGCGTGCCGAACGTCACCGGCTGGTACGCGCTCCCGGCGGGCGAGTCGTTCGAGACGGGGGGACGGATCCTGCTCAACGCCGCGAGCGAGTCCCCGAACGCCGTGGTCCCGATGTCGGAGGTCGCCCCCGAGTACGCCCCCGACGACCGGGCGCTGCTGGCGGCGACGTTCCTCGGCGAGACGGCGCTGGAGCGCGACGCCGACGCCCTCCGCGGCGACGTGCGCGAGGCCCTCGACGCGTGGTTCCCCGACCGCGATTTCTCCGGCCTGGAGACCCTCGACGTCCACCGGATCCGGTTCGCGCAGTTCGCGCAGCCGCCGGGCGTCCACGCCGACCTCCCCGGCGTCGACGACCCCGAGGGGCCGGTGACGCTCGCCGGCGACTACACCGAGTGGTCCTCCATTCAGGGCGCACTGGAGAGCGGACGGAAGGCGGCAGAGGCGGCGACCGAGCACCTGTAGCGACCCCGGCCGCACCGCGCCGGGCGCGTCTCACGGTAGTGCGCCGGACCGCCCTCCCCGGACGAACCCGTAACCGACGAGCGCCGTGAGGGCGGCCACCCCCACGGTGATCTCCCTCGCGTACCGGAACCCGATCCCGAACAGGAGGAGCGCGTTCGTCGCCAAGAGGAGGAGGACCGCGTCGAGGCGGGTTCGGAGGGCGTCGTCGTCCATGCGGGCAGGCCCGGCGGCGGGCCAATAGGCTTACTGGTCGCCGGACCGCTGACGGCGGACGCTCGCGACCGACGCTACTCCTCTCGCAGAAACTCGTCCTCGCCGTGCTCCTCGACGGCCGCGAGCAGTTCGTCGCGCTGGCGGCGGACCTCGGGCGGGAGCTCGGCGTACGCGTCCTCGAACATGTCGCTCGGCTCGGCTTCGACGGACTCGGCGAAGTCGATCGCGTCGGCGACGACGTCGTCGGCCTCGTCGCGGATCGCCGCGACGCCCTCGTCGTCGATCCGCCCGGTCTCGCGGAGGAACGCCTCCATCCGGTCGAGCGGGTCGAGCGCGCGCCACGGGTCCACGTCGTCGGGGTCGCGGTATGCGGTCGGGTCGTCGGCGGTCGTGTGCGCGCCGAACCGGTACTCGACGAACTCGACGAGGACGGGGCGGGGGTCATCGGTGTCGGTCTCAGAATCGGTACCACGCGCGCGCTCCGCCGCTTCCCGCGTGACCGCGTAGCTCGCGAGCGGGTCCATCCCGTCGACGCGGACGCCGTCGAAGCCGTAGGCGCTGGCCTTCTGGGCGAACGTCGCGCTCGCGGTCTGTCGCTCCCTCGGAATCGAGATGGCCCAGCCGTTGTTGTGACAGCAGAATATCGTCGGCGTGTCGAAGACGCCCGCGAAGTTCATCGCCTCGTGGAAGTCGCCCTCGCTCGTCGCGCCGTCGCCGAAGTGACAGGCGACGACGCGGTCCTCGTCGCGGTGATCGAACGCCCACGCGGCGCCGACCGCGTGCGGGAGGTGCGCCGCGATCCCGATGTTGAGGGGAAAGACGTTGCCGTCGGCGATCGCCTCGGTCCCGGACTCGTGGCCCATCCAGTACGGGAGGTACTCGCCGAGGAGGTCGCGGACGACGACCGCGCCGTGCTCGCGGTACTGGTAGCTGATCAGGTCGTCGTCCGCGAGCGCGTGCGTCGAGCCGACCGCCGACCCCTCCTGGCCCGCGCAGGGCGCGTACGTCCCGATCCGCCCCTGTCGCTGGAGGCTCACCGCGCGCTCGTCGAACCGGCGCGTGACGACCAGATCGCGGTAGATCGCGCGGAACTCGTCGTCCGACAGGTCCGGGACCGTCGCGTCCGGCAGCGGGGCGCCGTCCGGCCCGAGGACGCGGTAGACCTCCTCGTCGGCGAGGGGGTCGCTCCCGGAGTCGGTATCGACTGCGGAGTCGGTATCGCTCGCGGAGTCAGCGACGGCATCGGCGTCGGCGCCGTCAGCGCCGTTTTCCTTCATGGGCGATCGGTGTGAGCCGCGGTCACAAGGAGTTAGCGGTCGCGGTGGCGTCGGCCGGCGGTCGACGCCGCCGGCGGGCGTAGGTGAACGGGAGACCGATCAAGGTCCCCGCGACGGCGACCGCGCCGAAGACGAACCCGACGAGCAGCGGCACGGGCCCGGCCGTCAGCATCTCGACGCTCCAGACGGACGCGAACCGAGCGGTCCAGAATCCGCCGGTGATCAGCGCGGTACAGAGTCCGAACGCGGCGCCGCGGACGTACGTGACCGACCCGCCCCGCTCGACGAGCGCCCACCAGACCGCCGTTCCCGCGGCGAGCGCCGGCGTCGCGAGTATCGGGATCGCGAGCGCGGCCGGGAGGCCGATCACCTCCGCGAGAACGCCGAGGACGGTCGAGAGCAGCGAGGTCGTGAGGGCGGCGCAGGCGAACGCGTAGACGCCGGCGTAAAGGGACCAGCGCCGGGACGCCCGCGCTCCGGTTCGGGACGCGCGTGGCCCGGCCCGGGGCGTGTCTGAACTGTCCATGCGTCGACATCACCCACGCCGGGGAAAGCTCTTCCCGTGGGTGAGACGGGGGTTTGTCCCTTCTCAGGGGGTTATCACGGCGCGCCCGTCGATCTCGCGGTGTTCGAGCTTCTCGGCGACCGTGTTGATCTCGCCGAGGTCGTAGCGGCTGGTGTGGAGGTCGACGTCGCCCTGCTCGACGAGCGCGACGAGCTCCTGCAGCTCGGCGTACCGCCCGACGATGTTGCCGACGAAGGAGAACTCGCCGTTCACCAGCGCCTGCGACGGCTCGTGGACGTGCCCGCCGTAGCCGATGA
>NZ_NEWI01000177.1:0-4471 GCF_002135005.1 Halorubrum sp. SD612
CGTTGAGCTGATGACAGCGATTCGAACTCGTCAAACACACGCGTACACGACAAGAAGTCCGTAATCGGCATCATCCGTCTTCACTACCGCCTACGTCATGCTCCTACTTCAACGTTCAAAGCTGAGTGTTCAGTTAGATAGAATAACGCACTGCCTCCGCTGAACTCGTCGCTATATCGTCCGGTGATTACATCCGGGACCCCCGCCGTCGTGTGGTATCGGCCGCAAGAAAGTGGGTTGGGGCGGATTTGAACCGCCGGCCTCCTCCATGTCAAGGAGGTGTCATAACCGGACTAGACTACCAACCCGAAGGGGCTTACTGACGCATCTCGTCATTTCCGTGGGACGTAATTGAACCTTTCGTTTCGAACCGCCCGCGGGGCCGGCCCGGCGGCTCGATCGGGAGACAGCGCGGCGACGGTCGCGGCCCAGGTGGGTCGTCGGTCGGTGTCGACCGGACGGCGGGTACGGAGCGGTCGCACGGCGTCCGCGCGCAGACGGGTTCCGACCGGTTTTACCCGTTCGGCGACAGTCCGTCCGTATGGTCGACCTTGCCGCCCGCACGGACAGGCTGGACGCCTACCTCACCGAGCGCGGACTCGAAGCGGTCTGGTTCGCGCGGCCGAACGGGTTCGCGTGGCTCACCGGCGGCGACAACGTCGTGGACGCCGACGCGGCGACGGGCGTCGCGGCCGCTGGCTACGACAGCGAACTCCGCGTGATCGCCGACGACATCGAGGCGGACCGGCTCGCCGACGAGGAGCTTCCGGACGCGTTCGCGGTCGAATCGTTCCCGTGGTACGCCGACTCACTCGCCGCGGCGGTCGCCGAGCGGTCGCCCGCGCGCGCCGCCGCGGACTTCGACGTGCCCGGCTTCGAGGCGGTCGACGGGAGCCGGCTCCGACAACCCCTCACCGACGACGACGTCGAGCGGTACCGCGAGCTGGGTCGGGAGGTCGCGGCCGCCGTCGAGACCGTCTGCCGGAACCTCGAACCCGACGACCCGGAGTATGAGGTCGCGGCCGGCATTGACATCTCGCTCGCCTCCCGCGACGTGGACACGCCGGTCGTCCTCGTCGGCGGCGCGGAGCGAGCGCAGGCGTTCCGCCACTACACCCCGAGCGACGCCGCGCTCGGCGACTACGCGCTCGTCTCGGTCACCGCGGAGCGGGCGGGGCTCTACGCCTCGATGACGCGGACGGTGGCCTTCGACGCGCCAGACTGGTTCGAGGAGCGACACCGCGCCGCGGCGCGCGTCGAGGCCACCGCGATCCGAGCCACCGAGGCCGCGGCGGCCGGGACGCTCGTCGGAGGAGACGGTGACGCCGGGTCCGCGGACGCCCCCGACGCCGCCGGTGACGTGTTCGAGGCGATCCGAGAGGCGTACGACGCGGTCGGCTTCGCCGACGAATGGGAGAAGCACCACCAGGGCGGCGCGGCCGGGTTCGCGGGCCGAGAGTGGATAGCGACGCCCGACGGCGACGAGCCCGTCCGGTGGCCGATGGGCTACGCGTGGAATCCGACGGTCCGAGGAACGAAAAGCGAGGACACGCACCTCGTCGCGCCGGACCTGACGGAGCGGCTCACGAAGACCGGTCGGTGGCCGACCCACGAGACCGAACCGGTTGACGTGGCGGGGATCGACGTGGAGCCGGTGGAGCTGGCGGCGCCCGTGATCCGGTAGCGGGACCGGTCTCGTCGGGGGCAGCGCCGCCGGCGACGCGGTCGACGGCGTCCGCGGGTCAGTACACGTACTCGCTCTCGTCGATGCCGACGTACCCCTTCTTCACCCGGCGCTTGTTCCACTTGTAACCGACCAGCAGCTTGAGCGACTCCCACCCGGAGCGGTACGGCTGCGAGAGGAGGTCGTCGCCGGTCTCGGCGGCGAGCATCGCGTCGGCCGCGCCGATGACGCGGTCCCAGTCGGCGGGCTCGTACTCCGCGACCATGTCGGCCATCGTCACGTTGCGGACGACCTCGTCGCCGATCGCTTCCTTCCAGCGGCGGTTATACGAGGCCAAGTCGCCCTCGGCGGCGAGTTCGCCCGCGATCGCGCCGGTTCGGACCGCGACGTGATCGCCGCCCTCGTGGAACGCCGACGTGGTCCCCATCGCGCCGCCCGCGACCGCGATGCCGGCCTCCACGGGCGAGTCGATCGGCCGGGTAGACGAGATCGGGTACGTCTCCGTCCCGCCCCGCTTGCCCGCGTCCTCGACAAGTGGGAATTCCTCCTCGATGTCGTACTCGTCGCCGTACTGCCACTCCAAGAGTCGGCGGATGTACTCGCCACCCTGCGGGATCGACTCGTCATCCTCGCGGAGGAGGGCGTACTCCGAGGCGTCGATCTCGTCGATGTCGAGGCCGATCGGCATCGTCAGCCCGACCCGGCAGACGCGGTCCGCGTTCGGGAATATCCACGGGTACGCGGTCTCGCCCGGCATCACGCCCCACCAGAAGACGAGCGCGTCCTCGACCTCCTCGAACACGTCTTCGGGAACGCGCCGATACTCCTGATACGCGATGTGGTTCGCGGTCTTGGAGGCCAACCGCTCGGAGGCCTGCGCGTCCGCGGGCAGGTACTCGTCGAGGACGCGGTTCGTCACCGTCCGCTGCGGGCCGTCGGTGAGAACAACGAAGTCGGCGCCGACGGTGCCGCCGTCCGCGATTTCGAGCGTGTGGCGCGGATCGCCGTCGGCGGGGCCCACCGAGAGGTCAGTGTCGACGCCGCGGACGGAGGTCCCGACGCGGTACTCGGCCCCGGCCTCCTCGGCTCGGTCGCGGAGCCAGTCGTCGAACCGCGCCCGCTGGAAGGTGTAGCCGAACTTGTCGTACGAGGAGTCGATGCCGGTGGAAGTGAGCGTCGCCGACTCGTCGGGCCCACGGAACTCGGCGCGGTTCAGCTCGCGTTGAATTACTCCGTCGTCGAACTCGTCGGGGTGGATCCCCATGATGTCCACCCAGTAGTCCAAGATCCCGGCCGCGTCGGTCGAGTCGGGACCGAGGCCGTCGCGGTCGGCCCGGGGGACCCCTTTCTCGACGACCAGGGCGTCCGCCCCGCCGGTCGCGGCCGCGTGCGCCGCGGACGACCCGGCCGGCCCGCCGCCCACGATCGCGACATCTACGCGTTCCATACCTCGTGAGGTCCCTGTCCGGCTATTAAATTCACGGTCCCCGATGCGGGTCCGACCGGCCGACGTGTCGACGGACGCACGGCGGCGAACGTTCGTCTCCGGGCCGGTGACCGATCGATCATGTTCGATTATCAGCAGCAAACGGCCCAGAGAGACACGTTTTTATCGGGGAGAGGGATTTCATCCAGCACACCAATGGCACGCGAGACGTGGGCGACGCGGGCGGGGTTCATCCTCGCCGCGGTCGGGAGCGCGGTCGGGCTGGGGAACATCTGGCGGTTCCCGTTCATCACCGGCCAGTACGGCGGATCGTCGTTTCTGATCACCTACCTCGCGTTCGTCGCGCTGATCGGGTTCCCGGCGATCCTCGTGGAGTTCGTCATCGGGCGCCGCACCGACCGGAACCCAGTCGGGGCGCTTCGGGAACTGGGCAGCGGCGTCTGGTCGTCCGCCGGCTGGCTGTTCGTCGTCACCGGCTTCATCATCCTCTCGTACTACAGCGTCGTCGCGGGGTGGTTCCTGCGCTACACGCTCATCGGGATCACAGAGGGGTTCACCGTCGCCGACCCGGCGGCCGCGGACGCGCTGTACGAGTCGGTCTCGACCGGGCTCGACACCCTCCTCTTCCACGCCATGTTCATGCTGCTCGTCGTCGGGATCATCGCCGCCGGCGTCAGGCGGGGGATCGAACTGAGCGTGAAGGTGATGGTGCCGGCCATACTCGTCCTGCTCGTCGGACTGGCCGCGTACGGGTTCACCCTCGACGGCGCGAGTGCGGCGTACGCCTACTACCTCTCGCCCGACTTCGCCACAATCGCCGCGAACTGGACTGAGATCCTCCCCGCCGCCGCCGGACAGGCGTTCTCGCTCTTCAGTAGACTGGCGGAACCAGGAGTATTAGTGCCTCTGGCCTGGCAAAGACGGGTATGTGTGAAGACCGTCCTGCCTTCGGCCAGAGGCTAGCGGAACTTGCGGAACTTGGGGTAATAGAATTTCGGCCCGAGCCGCTCGACGCCATCGTCGAGCGGCGTCTCAAGACGGTGTGGGAAGAACGCTCCTGTCCACACTGCGGCGCAGACAACCTCCACGCTCTCAACGGCTCTGACCGTATCTGGTGTGGCCGCTGTGACTGGAAAACCACGTACACGCGAGGGACACCCTTCTACGATTCGGAACTCACCCCAGGTGAGTTCCTCATCGGCTTCATCCTCTACGCTGACACACTCCTCAGCATTACCCAGATCGCTGGTCTCCTCTCACCGTGTTACACGACGCTTCACGACCAGCTCAGAGAGTTTGAAACCGCGTTCTGTCGGGGATTTCCGACTGTCTGGGAGCGC
>NZ_NEWI01000178.1:0-4421 GCF_002135005.1 Halorubrum sp. SD612
CCGCGGTACACACTGTCCGCTGCGTCGGCGGCGCCAGTTGTGTTTAAGGACCAGGCGCCGGAGCGGTGCCGCGCGCCTCCTCCACGAGCCGCCGCAGGGTCGTCGCCCCCTCGGCGACGCCGCTCAGCCGCTTGCCGGTGGCCTCGATCCGCTCCGCGAACTCGCGAATTCGGTCGTCGTCGGTCCGGTCGGCGATCTCGCCGGCGAAGCCGAACACGACGTTCAGCTCGTTCCGCAGGTTGTGCCTGAGGATCCGGTTGACGATCCGCACGTACCGCTCGCGCCGCTTCCGGTCGGTGATGTCGGTGTAGATGCCGAACGCCCGGCGGCTCCCCTCCGTCTCGTAGCTGAACCCCCGGAAGAGGAACTCTCGCGGCCCCTCGACGGTCTGCCGGCGGATCTCTTCGGTCGCGAACCCGCGTTCGCGGACCAGCGAGTCGAGGTCCGTCGTCCCGACGTCACCGCGCTCCTCGCGGTCTCCGAGCCGGTCGTCGCGGATGTCCAACGCGTCGATCGTCCGACCGCGGAGCGCCGCCTCGTCCGCGCCGAACTGCGTCTCGAACGCGGGGTTGACCCCGTCGATCACCGTCTCGTCCGCTTCGAGGAGGACCTCCATCACCGGGTCCGGAAGCCGGTCGAACAGCCGCCGGAAGCGGTCGCGCTCGGTCGACAGCTCCGTCCGGGTCCGGCGGAGGTCGGTCGTGTCGGACAGCGATCCGACGACCCCGCCGCCGTGGTCGGACAGCCGCGACAGGCGCAGCTCGGCGTGCCGCGGTCGTCGGTCGCCGTCGCGGTCGGCCGTCAGGTCCACCGTCCGGGCCGCTCCCGGCGCCCCGCCGGCCTCGGCCCCCGCGTCGGCGAGGGCCGCGACCGCGTCGGCCACCCGCGGCGCGTCGTCGCCGTCGACGAGCGCGGCGAGCCGCTCCCCGACGACGTCGCCGAGGTCGTCGGCGCCGACCCACGCGACGAACGGCCCGGTGGCGTAGGTGACGGCGCCGTCGCCGTCGAGCACGCACACCATGTCGTCGACGTTCTTGAGCGCGTCCTCGTAGGTCCGGAGCCGGCGGCGGCGGTCGGCGGCGTCCATCGCCGCGACCGCGTTCGCGGCCAGCAGTTCGAGGACCGAGACGTCGCTCTCGTCGAAGGCGTCCGGCTCGACGGCGCCGACGATGAACACGCCGTGGTCGCCGAGCGGGACCGCCGCGACGGAACGCATCCCGTGGTACGGCCGGTCGTCCCCGGCCGCCGCGATGTCCTCCTCCACCCGGGGCTCCCCCCGCTCGAACACCCGGCCGGTGAATCCCTCGCCCGGGCGGCGCGGCCCGCGGCTGTCCGCGAACCGCTCGCCGAGGCCGTCGCTCGTGGCGACCAGCCGCAGCCGGTCGTCCTCGGGGTCGTACAGCCGCACGCCGCTGATCTCGTGGCCGAGGACCTCGTCCGCGGCCCCGATCAGCCGGTCGGCGACCGCCTCCCTGCTGTCGGTCCGCTGGAGCTCCTCGACGGTCCCGAGGAGCCGTTCGAGGACCCGCTCGCGCCGCTTTCGCTCCGTCGCGTCCGCGAAGAACACGGAGAGCCCGTCGGGCGAGGGGTACGCCGTCACCTCGGTCCACAGGTCCAGCGGCTCGTAGTAGCTCTCGAAGGAGGCCGGCTCCTGCGTCTCCATCGCCCGCCGGTAGTTCGTCTCGTACTCCTCGCCGATCGCTGCCGGGAACTCCCCCCAGACGTCGGCGCCGAGCAGTTCGTCGGGGTCGCGGTCGAGCAGCGCCGCGGCCTTCTCGTTGACGTAGGTGAACCGCCAGTCGTCGTCGAGCGCGAAGAACGCGTCGTCGATCCGTTCGAGCGTCTCCTCGAACCGCTCGACCGCCGCCTCGCGCTCCTCGCGGGCGATCCGTCGCTCTATCGCTCGCCCGAGCCAGTCGGCGAGCAGCTCGACGAACAGCCGCTCGGACTCGTCGAACGGGCGGTCGCGTCGCTCGGGGTCGAGGAAACAGAGCGTCCCGTACGTCTCGCCGTCGACGACGACGCGCCCCCCGACGTAGCTGCCGAACCCGAACGCCTCGTAGGCGGGGTCGCCCTCCAGTCCCGCCGCCTCGGGGTCGGTGAACGCGACCACGTCGTCGCTCCGCACCGTCCGCTGGCAGTAGGTGAGCTCGAGCGGGATCGACCCGTCGTCGTCGAGGTCGCTCTCGGCGAGCGAGTCCAGAACCCCCGTCCCGTCGCTGTACCGTCGGAGCTCGAGCCGGTCGCCGTCGACGCGCGAGGAGTAGCCGATCGACAGGCCGAGCCGGTCGCGGCCCAGCTCCAGCAGCGCGTCGAGCTTCCCGCCGATGTCGGTCGCCCGGTCGGAGACGATCCGGATGAACGGTTCGAGCGCGGACTCGCCGCCCGCGTCGCGCCCGGGATCCCCGATCCGGTCTCCGGATCGCCCCCCGATCCGGTCCGCGAGCGTCTCGCCGTCGGCCGCGAGTCGGCGCCCGGAGACGTACTCGACCCCGAGCCGGCTCGCGTCGATGGCGGCGTCGGGGGCGTCGTCGACCGTGTACGCGAGCACCTCGGCGTCCGGATAGCGGTCGCAGAGGGCGGGGAGCCCGTCGATCGCGACCGCCCCGTCGCCGGCCGCGAGGTCGGCGTTCGCGGGACCCCCTCCGCTCTGCCCGGACGCGCCGCCGTCGTCTCGGGCCCCGTCGTCTCGGGCCCCGCCGTCCCGGAGTCGGACGACGAGCCGCTCCGGACCGGCGTCGGGTGCCGACTCCCCGGTGGCGCCGCTCCCGCCGTCGCCCGCTCGGCGGACGCGCGTCGCCTCCGGGAGCTCTCCCCAGGCGGCGTCGACGGGCTCGCCGACGTGAAGCGTCCGCTCAGCGGGCATCCGTGAGGGAGGGAGCCGGCGTCGGTCGTCCGCGACGGGCGTGGTCCGAGGCGGTCATCCCCGTCACAGGGCCCCCGTCTCGCGCGCTCGGGCGGGCGCCCGGCGGGGCGCCCTCGCACCGACCGGGTCGGTCCGTCCGCGGATTATCCGTTCTCTCATCGCGCGAAGTACGAACGGCCCACTGATAATCGTTCCCTCCGACTTTTCGGATCTGAGAGCGCCGTCCGGTGTCGCCTCGGCGCCCGTCGTCCCGACACGATTTAGGCGGCCCGCTCACAACTGGCGGGTAATGAGTACGCAGGCCGCGACGGCGGACCGGACAGTCGTGATCGGGCTGGAGGTCCACGTCCAGCTCGAGACCGACACGAAGATCTTCTGCGGCTGCTCGACGGAGCCCGCGGAGGACGAGGCGCCGAACACGCGCACCTGCCCGACCTGCCTCGGGCTGCCGGGCGCGCTCCCGGTCCTCAACGAGGGCGCGGTCGAGGCCGCGGTGAAGGTCGGGAAGGCGATCGACGCCGACATCCCCGAGACGACCACGTTCCACCGGAAGAACTACTACTACCCCGACCTCCCGAAGAACTTCCAGCTCACCCAGTACGACGCGCCGATCTGCGCCGACGGCGAGCTGGAGATCCGCGTCGACGGCGACCCGCGGACGGTCGGGATCACCCGAGCGCACCTCGAGGAGGACCCCGGCAGCCTCCAGCACGCGGGCGGCTCGATCGAGTCGGCGACCCACACCCTCGTCAACTACAACCGCGCGGGCACCCCCCTCATGGAGATCGTCACGGAGCCGGACTTCCGCTCGCCGGCCGAGACGCGGGCGTTCCTCGCGAAGCTGGAGGAGGTCCTCGAATACCTCGGCGTGTTCGACCCCGGCCGCGACGGGAGCCTGCGCGTCGACGCCAACGTCTCCTTGGTCCCGGCCGAGCACGTCGACGGCGACGGGACGATCGACGGCGACGCGCTCGACGACGTGAACCGCGCCGAGGTGAAGAACATCTCCAGCCACAGGGGCGCGGAGCAGGCGCTCGCCTACGAGGTCACCCGGCAGGAGAACGTCCTGCGTCGCGGCCGCGAGATCGAACAGGAGACCCGCCACTGGGACGAGGACCGCGGCGTCACCGTCGGGATGCGCTCGAAGGAGGCCGAGAAGGACTACCGCTACTTCCGCGAGGGCGACCTCCCCGCCTTAGAGGTGGCCGACTGGAAGGACCGGATCGCGATCCCGGAGCTGCCCGACGCCCGCCGCGAGCGCTTCCGCGACGAGTACGGGCTGGACCGCGAGGCGGCCTCCAAGCTCACCTCCACGAAGGCGGTCGCGGACTTCTTCGAGGACGTGGCGAGCGAATTCGACCCCGACCTGGCCGCGACGTGGGTCGCCGACAACCTGCTCGGCGAGCTCAACTACCGCGAGATGGAGATAACCGACGTCGAGGACCGGCTCGACGAGTTCACCCGCCTGATCGAGCTTGTCGCCGCCGACGAGCTCCCGACGCAGAAAGCCGAGGAGGGCGGCCCTCGCGAGCTGCCCCACGGGGGCGAACCACCC
>NZ_NEWI01000179.1:0-4370 GCF_002135005.1 Halorubrum sp. SD612
GGCCGCGGTGGGGGCGGCGGGGTCGGGCGCGGACGACGAGGAGGACGGTGAGACCGACGCGGACGATACCGACGCGGACGACACCGACGCGGACGACACCGGCGCGGACGCCGGCGAGTAGCGGCCCCGCCCAGACGCCTTCGACCGGCTAACGGTCGGCGTTCGTCGGCCGAGTGCGCGGAATTGTATACCTCACACACAACACTTTTAGCGCCGGGACGCCATACGTACACTGTAAAATGCCCGATTCGATGTCCGAACAGCTCCAACGGGACATGGAGTGCGAGGGGTTACTCGAGTGTTTCCACGGCCTGAAGCAGTTGGACAAGGACTGCTACCAGACGCTCGTATCGGCCGACGAGGCGCTCACGATCGACGAGGTCGCCGAGCGCGTCGACCGGGAACGCTCCACCGCCTACCGCGCGGTTCAGCGGCTCCTCAAGGCCGGCTTCATCCAGAAAGAACAGATCAACTACGAGCAGGGAGGCTACTACCACGTGTACATGCCGACGGACCCGTCGCAGATCGCGGACGACATGCAGCGGCTGCTCAACGACTGGTACGCGAAGATGGGTCAGCTCATCGGCGAGTTCGAGGACAAGTACGAGCAGCCCGAGCGCGCCACCGTCAAGAACTGACCCAGCGGCCGACCGAACCGACCCAGCGACCGACCGTTCGGTCGTGACGCGGCCCGACGCGCGGAAATCGGCGTGCGAGCGGTCGGCGTCGGTATCGCGTCGTTTCTTCGGCGGCGAAGTCGGCTACCGGTCAGATTCTCGTTCCGGCGGTCGATTCGCGCGGCGTTCCGGGCCCCGTTTCCCGTCGCTATTCCGCGTAGAGAGCCCTCCGTCGGCAGTCGGGACAGACGTACGGGAGGCGTGAGAATCTCGTCCGCTCGGAGATCGCCGAGAAACCCTTCGTTCGACCCTTCGGAGACGATCGAGAGCGATCTTATGGCGTCGGTTCCGTGTAGTCACATCGCTTCGAGCGGTTCTTCACAGTCCGGACAGCGCTTTTCAACGGGAACGTGTGTGGTTCGCCCACTACATTCCAAAACAGCTTTGACCCGTCCTCGCACGGTTCGGGCACGCGCTGCGCTCGCGCCGATCGGGACGTCCTCGGCAAGCGAGCGTTTCGGACGGCGACGCGTCCGAAGAACGGACGCAGAAGGGGGAATACCGGGAGCGGTGACGCGGCGCCGACGCTCAGAACGTGAACACGTGGTCGGCCTCGTCGGCCGCTTCGAGGAACGTGACCGCGCCGGCGAACTGCGTCGTCAGGTCGTCGTCGATGGCGTCCTGCTCCCACTGGAGCATGTCCAGCGTGGTCGTACACGCGACCGAGGTGACCGCCTCACCGCCGTCGGCGATCAGCTGGTCGAGCATGTCGTAGGGGTTCGGCATCCCCTCGTCGAGGAGCGGCTGGACCGAAGAGAGGTCCTTCTCGCCCTCCAGCAGGTGCGTCAGCCCGTCGAAGGTGAAGTAGAGGAACACGTCCGTGTCCATCGTCAGCGCGACGTGGCCGAGGTTGGTCGCCATCGCGAGGTTCTTCGGGTCGTCGTCGGAGATGATGATGCCGATTTCGTCCATGCTCACTCCTCCTTGCGGACGTAGTGGGTGTACACGTCGTCGCCCTCCTCCTGTTCGAGGAGCGTGACGCCGTCGGTGCCGGTCGCCCATCCGTCGATGTCGCTCACGCTGCCGGGGTCGGTCGCGACGACCTCCAACACCTCACCGGGGGCGAGGTCGTCTATCGCGCCCTTCGTCTTCACGATGGGCATCGGGCAGCTCAGTCCTTTCACGTCCAGGGTCTCCGCGATGTCGAGTTCTGTGCTCATGGGTCGGTTGTTTGTACGCAACAGACAATACTCTCTGGGATGGTTTTAATCTTGCGCATCTGAGTCAATACTAGGTAGAACCGCCGCGGCGACCGACGTCGGGTCGATCGGACCCGGCGCCGATGGCGGCACTTACGGTCGTCGGGGGCGAAGCAAGTCCTATGGCGACGACCGTTCGGGTTCGCTGTACCGACTGCGCGTACGAGGAGTCGTTCGACTCGCTCCGCCGGGCGCGGACCGCGCTCGACGAGCACGAGCGCGCGACGGGCCACGCCGTCGACTGGGAGATCGGCGGGCTCGCTCCCGGCGTCGAGCGCGCGGGCGACGACGCCGGCGTCTGCGGCCGGGAGGGGTGCGCGAACCCGGACTCGCCGCTCCTCGACCACGACCCGTCCGCCGGCTCGGACCCGATCGACTGAGCCCGACTGTCTCCTGTATTGTACAACAAAAACAATATTACTGAGGAGGACGAACGGGTAGGTATGCGCATCGTATTCGCGACGGACCTCTCGGACGCGAACGAGGCGGCGATCGAGTCGCGGACCTGCCTCGACTGCCTCGACAACATCGGCGTCACGGAGGTTCACTTGCTGACGGTCGTCCCGGACAACGTCTCCAGCGGGCTGCCGGGGATGGACGCCGCCACCGACGCCCGCGAGGCGCTCGCCCCGCAGCGGCGCGTGTTCGAGCGCGCGGGGTTCGACGTGGAGACGCACGTCGCTCGCGGGACCCCGCACCGGCGCATCAACGGCTTGGCCGAGCGCCTCGACGCCGACATGATCGTCGTCGGGTCGCGCGGCGAGGCGCCGCTCCGGAACCGGCTCATCGGCGGGACCGTGCGAAACGTCGCGCGGACGGCGGTCAGACCCCTGCTCGTCGAGCGGATCGAGGAGACGTCTGACGGCCACGCGGTCAAGAAGGAACACCTGTTCCAAGACGTGTTGTACGCGACCGACTTCTCCGAGAACGCGGCGCGCGCGTTCGACTTCTTCCCGGCGTTGACGGGCGCGACGGAGCGCGCGTCCCTGCTCCACGTCGACGGCCCGGGCGACACGGAGTCGATGCGGGACGCCGCGGAGCGGCTGGAGGAACTGGCGACGGACCTCCGCGATCGGACCGGGTTCGACGTCGGGACCAACGTCAGGTCGGGGAACCCGGTCGAGGAGATCGCGGCCGAGGAGCGGCGCGTGGGCGCGACGACCACGCTCATCGGCGCGCGCGGGACGAGCCGCCTCCGGCGGCTCCTCCTCGGAAGCACCGCGGAGTCGATCGTCGCGCGCGGGACGAACAACGTCCTCATCGTCCCGCCCGAGGCGTCACCGCCGCGCTGACACCTGCCGCAGTGAGACCGGCCGCGCTGACGCCCCCCGTGGGACGGTCGCCGCGCTGACGCCCCTCGTGGGACGGTCGCCGCGCTGAGTCGGCTCGGGGTTTTTGTCGCCGGAGCGCCCACGGTCACGTGATGTCACGCGAGACCATAACACACCGCGACGGCCACGTGTACGAGTTCGGACCCGAGATGGACCCGGTGTACGAGGCCGCCGACGGCGAGTCGGTGACGGTCGAGACGGTCGACAGCCTGAACGGCGAGATCCAAGCGCCCGACGACCTGCTCGACGCGATTCCGGAGGAGGTCAACGCCGCGACGGGACCGATCGCGGTGGCCGGCGCGAGCCCCGGCGACGTCCTCGCGGTCGAGATCGAGGCCGTGCGCGTCGCCGAGGACCGCGGCCGCGTGCTCACCGCGCCCGGGTTCGGCCTGCTTCAGGACGACCCCGATATCGACCACCCCGCGACGCGGATCACGGAGGTCGAAGCGGCAAGCGGGAGCGACGGGGGAGCGGCGGCGATCGACTTCGAGGGGATCGACGTGCCGATCGACCCCGTGATTGGGACGATCGGGGTCGCCACGGACGGCGAGACGATATCGACGCTCACGCCCGACGACCACGGCGGAAACCTCGACACGACCGACGTGACCGCCGGGACGACCGTCTACTTCCCCGTGTTTCAGGAGGGCGCGATGCTGGCGCTGGGCGACGCGAAGGCCGCGATGGCCGACGGGGAGATGTGCGGGACCGGGGCCGAGATCGCGGTCGAGGTCGACGCGACGCTCTCGGTGATCGATGACCCGGACGTGGCGCTCGACCGCCCGCTCCTCGACACCGGCGACGCGGTGAAGACGGTCGCGAGCGCGCCGACGTTGGAGGCGGCCGTCGAACTGGCGAACGGCGACATGCTCGACATGTTAGCACACCACCACGGCTTCTCGCGAACCGAGGCGTACCTCTTCTCCAGTCTCGTCGGCGGCCTGGAGATCAGCCAGGTGGTCGACCCGCAGGTGACGGCCCGGAACGCCGTGCCGAGCGAGTACCTCTCCCCGCCGTTCTGACCCGTCGACGCCGACCTCAGCGCTCCGAGCGCTCGGCGAACCGTCGCGCGGCGTCGCTCAGGCCGGAGTCGGTCGGGGCCCCGGTCTCGTCGGCCTCGGCGGCCGCCGCGTTTCCGTCGCGGTCGGCGGGCTCGCGGTCTT
>NZ_NEWI01000017.1:0-30967 GCF_002135005.1 Halorubrum sp. SD612
CCCCGAGTACAACGGCGACTTCCGGTCGATGCCCGCCTACCTCGACGTCCGCGAGGAGGACGTCCGCGAGGAGACGGCGACGGGCGACGGGTGGGACGCCGCCGGCATCAAGTGGGTCAACGTCCACACCGACAACCCCGCCGACCACGGCCTCCCGACCGTGATGGGGACGATGATCTACTCCGACCCCGAGACGGCGTTCCCGCTGGCGGTCTTAGACGGGACGACGCTGACGATGAAACGCACCGGCGCGGCCGCGGCCGTCGCGACCGACCACCTCGCGGTCCCGGACGCGAGCTCGCTCGGGATCGTCGGCGCCGGCGTCCAGTCGTACACGCAGCTGGAGGCGATCGCCGCGGTGCGCGACATCGACGAGGTTGTCGTGAGCGACCTCGACGAGGAGCGCGTCGCCGACTTCGTCGACGCCTTCGAGGGCCGGTTCGACGTGCGCGCCGGCTCGATTTCGGAGGCCGGCCACTGCGACGTGCTCTCGACGGTGACCCCCGTCGAGGACCCGATCGTCGGCCCCGACGACGTGGGCGATCACACCCACATCAACGCGATGGGCGCGGACGCCGAGGGCAAACACGAGCTCGCGGACGACCTCCTCGTAGGCGCCACCGTCGTCATCGACGACCACGAGCAGTGCACGCACTCCGGCGAGATCAACGTCCCCTACGCCGCGGGGACGCTCGCGGACGACGACATCTACGGCGAGATCGGCGGGATCGTCGTCGGCCGCCGCGCGGGCCGCCCCGGCACGCCCGGCACGCCGGCCGACGCCGACGGCGTGAACGGCGTCAGCGTCTTCGACTCGACGGGGCTCGCGATCCAGGACGTGGCGGCCGCCCGCGTCGTCTACGAGCGGGCCGACGAACTGGACAACGGCTACCCGTTCGACCTGCTCGGCCTCGACGGCTGAGCGACGGACCGTTTTTGCCTCCCGACCGCGTACGTCGCCCGTGAAACTCGTCAGCGTCGCGGCGCTCGCGGAGAACCGGGTGATCGGGAGAGACGGAGAGGTGCCGTGGCCGCACATCGAGGCGGACGTCAGGCAGTACCGCGAGCGCGTCGCGGGATCGCCGGTGATCTTAGGCCGCCGCACGTTCGACTCGATGCGCGACGACCTCCCGGGGAGCCGACAGATCGTCGTGAGCCGGAGCGTCGACGCCGTCGACGTGCCGACCGCGACGGTCGCGAACGGCGACGAGGCGGCGATCGAACTGGCCCGCGAGGCCGTCGCCGAGGTCGGCGTCGACACGGCGTACGTCCTCGGCGGCGGCGGGATCTACGACCTGTTCCAGCCGCACCTCGACGGGATGGTCCTCAGCCACGTCGACGGCACCTACGAGGGCGACACGGTGTATCCCGAGTGGGACGAGGCCGAGTGGGAGGTCGCCGCGGAGGCGGCGTACGACCGGTTCACGCTCCGCGAGTGGGTCAGGCGCGCCGCCGCGACCTGACCGCTTTCCCCGGTCGCGGCGGCGACCGCGCCGGCCGGTTCGAAGGAAATGTTCGCGAAGATATGTTTACTGACCGACGTTCAGTCCCCGAATGAGCGACCAAATTAAGTTGTTCCCCTCCGAAATCGGAGACATTCGTGACAGCCCTGTGGTGGCTCGTCGGCCTGTTCGCCCTCTCGGGAGCGGCCTGTTTCGCGGCCGCGCTCCACGGGTCTCGCCTGCGGAACGGCGACGGCCGGCGCGGGCTCCGCTGGCTCCTGATCCTCGTCGGCGTCTGGGGGTTCCTCCAGGCCGGCGTGCTGCTCGCCGGCGAGGAGTCGACGGCGGTGGCGCTGTACGTCCTCGCGCTGACGGTCGGCTTCGCCACGCCGTTCGCGTGGCTGTACTTCGCCTCGGCGTACGCCGGCCGCGACTACCACCGGCGGCCGAGCTACCGGCGGGCCGGGGTCGCGCTCTACGTCGCCGTCGTCGGGCTGAAGCTCACGAACCCGCTCCACGGCCGGTACTTCGACGCGTCCCTCCGGGCGGAGCCGGCCCGTCGGCTCGTCGTCGAGGAGGGGGCGCTGTACTGGGCGTCGCTGGCGGCGGCGTACCTCCTGTCCGCGGCCGGCTTCTACCTCCTGTACCGGCTGTTCAGGCGGTCGGAAGGCTCCTCGTGGACGCTGGCCGGGCTGTTCGCGGCGACGGGGCTCGCGGTCGTTCCGAACGCGGTCGCCAGCGCGGCGCCCGGCGTCCTGCCGCAGCTGAGCTACGAGCCGCTCGGCGTCGCCGTCTTCGCGGTCGGCGTCGTCTACCTGGTCGAGGACACCTTCCTCGCGGTCGAGCAGACGACGACGCGCGCGTTCGTCGAGCGCACCGCCGGTGCCGTCATCGTCCTCGACACCGACGGGCGGCTCCGCGACCACAACGAGCGGGCCGCCGAGCTGTTCCCCGCGATCCCCGACGGAGAGGAGCGAATCGAGGCGTTCGCCCCGGACGTCGCCGAGGAGTATCGGACGGAGCGACCCGCGCTCGTCGACGTCGACGACGGAGAGCGCACGCGGACCTACTGCGTCACGAGCGAGCCGCTCGCGGTCGGCGAGGCGGCGTTCGGGTGGGCGCTGCTGGTCCAAGACGTGACCGCCATCGAGCGGCAGCGCGAACAGCTCGAACGGCACGAGGAGCAGCTGGGCGACATGGCCGGCGCGATCGCCCACGAGCTGCGGAACTCCGTCGCGGTCGCCGACGGGCACCTCGCGGAGGCGGAAGGCCGGCTCGACGAGGGCGACGCGGCGGCCGCCGCCGAGTCGGTAGACGTGGCGCGGAGCCGCGTCGCCCGGATCGGCGGGGTCGTCGAGGACCTCCACACCCTCACGCGGTACGCCCGCGACTTCGGCGAGTCGGCGTTCGTCGACTTCGAGTCCGCCGTGGGCGGCGCGGCGGCGGCGACCGACGCCGACGTCGAGGTCGCCGTCGAGGGCGACGGGCGGATACTCGCGGCGCCGACCCGGCTCAAACAGCTGTTCAAGAACGCGTTCGAGTTCGCGGAGTTCAACGAGGCGACCGCCGTGACCGTGACGCTGACCGACGACGGGTTCGCGGTCACGGACGACGGTCGATTCACCGGGGGGACGGCGGGCCGCTCCTCTTCGAGTACGAGAGCGCCGAGCCGAGCGCCGAGGCGGGCATGGCGCTGCCGAACGTCCGCGCGCTCGGTCGCGTGGAAGGATGGAGCCTCGAACCCGACCTCGACTACGAGGAGGGAGTTAAGTACGTGCTGCGCGGCGCGACGATCGAGCGGGACGCGAGCGCCTGACGCCTCGCCCCGCGGGCCCCGTCAGTCCCCGTCGGCCGGCTCCGCGAAGCCGAACCGCGGCTTGACGTCGGTGACCTCGACCGCGAGCGTCTCGCCGACGTCGGCGTCGACGAACAGCGTGTACCCCTCGACGTAGGCGATGCCGTCGCCCTCGTCGCCCTCCTCTTCGACCGTCACCTCGACCCGGTCGCCCTCGGCGACGGGCGAGGTCGTGTACCCCTTCGCGACGAGGTACACCTCCGAGGAGGCGTCCCGCGAGGCGGGCGGCGAGACGGTCCGGACGTACTGGAACGACTCGCTCACGTCGTCGCGGAAGGCATCGAGGTCCTCACCCTGGAACACCTTCACGACGAAGTCGCCGCCGGCCGCGAGCAGTTCGTCGGCGGTGTCGAGCGCCTGCCGCGCGAGGTGGACCGAGCGGGCGTGGTCGAGGGAGTACTCGCCGGTCATGTTCGGCGCCATGTCGCTGACGACGACGTCCGCGCCGACCTCCCCGACCGCCTCGCGCAGGTAGTGCCGGGTGCGCTCCTCGGTCATGTCACCGCGGATCGTCTCGACGTCGCCCTCGTCGAGGTCCTCGATGCGCTGGAGGTCGACGCCGACGACGGTGCCGCCCTCCCCGACCTCCTCGGCGGCGACCTGGAGCCACCCGCCGGGCGCGGCCCCGAGGTCGACCACGGTGTCGCCGGGGGCGAGGAGGTCCGCCTCCTCGTCGAGCTGTTTCAACTTGTAGGCGGACCGGGCGCGGTACCCCTGCTGTTTGGATCGGTTGTAGTAGTCGTCTTTCCCGCTCATGGCGTCATCACCGCAGGCGGACGCGGGGCCACCGAGATCGGGGTGGAGGTAGCGCTCATACCCGTAACGACGGGGGCGACCGGGAAATGAACGTCGGATGCGGGCGACGGCGGCACAGTGCGACTCGACCGAGATCCGCCGCGGCGTCTCCCCCGGAATTTCGCCGTGATGAGCGGAGACACATCGGTTGCGGGCGTCAATTGTTTTTTCAGCATCCGGTCTTTACGATGGCTGTTCAGATGACCACCGCAGGCGAGTCGACCGGCTCCATGGCCCGGCCGCGGGCGGACCTGCGCGCCGAGTTCGCCGACTGCGACCTCGACCGCCACCTCGCGCTGTTTTACGAGTCGACGGCGACGCAGCTCGACACCGTGGCCGCGTTCCTCTCGTACGGGCTCGAGACCGGGCATCGGTGCGTGTACCTCGTCGACGCGAACCCCCGATCGCGGATCGAGAACGCGCTGCGCGCGGAGGGCGTGGACGTGGCGGCGAAGCTCGACGCCGGGGACCTCGCGATCCGCGACGCGTCGGAGGTGTATCTCGACGAGGGCTTCGAACGCGACGGAACCGTCGCCGAGCTGCGGTCGGAGGCGGAGCGGAGCGCCGCCGAGGGGTACGAGGGGTTGTGGGTCGCCGGCGAGAACACGTGGGCGTTCGGCGGCGAGACATCGTTCGACGAGGTCGTCGACTTCGAGGTCGCGTTCGACGCCGCGTGTCCCGACTTCGCGGTGACTGCGCTGTGCCAGTAGGACCTCCGTCGGTTCGACGAGGCGGCGGCCGCGAAGGCGCTTCGAACCCACCAGCAGATCATTTACGACCGCACGCTGTGTGAGAACCCGTTCCACGTCTCCCCCGAGGAGTACTGCTCCGAGGAAGGGGGGGCCGACGCCCGGATCATGCTGAAGCAGGCTCGCGGGATCGCGGAGAGCAACCGAGAGCTTCGTCGGCGCGAGCAGCGGCTCAGTGTGCTCAGCAGAGTGTTACGCCACAACATCCGGAACGACCTCAACGTCGTTCGTGGGGCACTCGAAGACTTGACGGGAAGCGAGTCGCTGACCGCCGCGGAGGCCGACCTCGTCGCCGCCGCCGCGAGACACGCGGACGCCGTCGTCGAAACGGCCGAGAAGGCCCGGTACATCCAGCAGACCATCGGGAGTTCGGAGGTCGAGCCAACCCCTCTCGGGCCGGTGATCGAGCGGGCGGTCGAAGAGGTGCGGTCGGAGCACCCGAACGCACGGATCCGGACCCCCGACTCCTCGGATCAGGTCGTCCTCGCGGACGTGAACCTCGACATCGCCCTCGAAGAGGCGATCCGGAACGGAATCGTCCATCAGGACGATCCGGCGCCGACGGTCTCCGTCGCGGTGTCGACCCCGGCGAGCGAGCGGGTTCGCGTCGAGGTTCGGAACCCCGGGTCGATACCCGACCACGAGCTCCGGTGTTTCCGCGAGAGGGGTGAGACGCCGCTGGCCCACGGGAGTGGGCTGGGGCTCTGGCTCGTTCGATGGATCGTCGGGTCGGCTCACGGGACGGTCGAGTTCGACAACGACGACGACCGAACGCGGGTCCGGTTCGACCTGTACCGGGTCGCCGACTGAACGCCGATCAGCCACCGTTGACCCGGGTCCGGCCGACTCGCCGCCCCTCGTCTGCGCCCGCGCCGTCGACCGCGAACCCCAACGCCGCGTAGAACTCGGCTAGGTCGGCGTCGAACCGGGCGGTGACGGTCTCGACCGCGGGGTCCGACTCGGCCCGATCGACCGCGGCCGCGACGAGCCGGGAGCCGATCCCCTCTCCTCGGCGCACCTGCCTGACCGCGACGGCGTCGACGTGGAGCCGGTCGGGATCGGGCCGCACGGCGACCAGCACGCCGACGACTCCGCCGGTGCGCGTCGAGCGCGCGACGATGACGTCTCCGGCCGCGATGCGGTCGTCGACGGTGGCGGCGTCGGTCTCCAGCATCGCGGCGTCGAGGATCCGGAGGACGTCGAGCCGGTCGGCCGCGGTCGTCGGCTTCACGGTCACGTCCTCCGGCGCGGTCGGAAGGTCTCGGTCTTCGGTCACGCGTCGCCCGTCGCGCCGCCCTTGATCAGCCGGAGCACTCGGACCTCCTCGACGTCGACGACGCGGTCGCCCGGGACCGGCGAGCCGTCGACGAGCGCCGACGCCTCCTGCGGGTGGTAGCCCGCGGCGCGGATCAGGTCGTCGTACGTCGCGTCGGCGGCGAGGCTGTACTCGTCGACCCCCTCGCCGACGATCTCGACGGTCACGTCCATGAGCGCGGTAGCGGGCGGGCGGGCGTCAATCGCACGGTTTCGGCGGGGCGCGTCGAACGCCTCAACCGGCGTCGGGGGCGCAGCCGTTCCACTTCCAGAGGAACCACCCGACTGCGGCGGCGATCGCGACCGTCGCCAGCGCGCCGGGGCGGGGGACCGCGCCGGTCCACGCGTTAACGACGATCAGGCCGCTCGCGGCCGCCGAGACGCTGAGGACCGCGGCCGCGTCGCGGGCGAGGTCCGCCTCGCGCTCCGGTGGGAGGTCGCCGTCGTAACCGGCGATCAGGTCCACGGCGCCGCGGCGATAGATCGCCCACGCGAGGAGGAGACAGAAGCCGGTGACGTGGCCGACGACGACGGTTTCGACGATTGCCATGGCGGAGGGAAATGCTGCGGCGTGGCGGGGGAGTTGATCCGGCGGGAGCGATTCGAGCGGTCCGGCCGGCTCAGCCGTCCAACTCTTCGCGGAGCAGCCCGTTCACCTGACCGGGGTCGGCGCTGCCGCCGGTCGCCTGCATCACCTGGCCGACGAGGAAGTTGATCGCGCCCTCGTCGCCGTCGTGGTAGTCGCTCACGGCGTCGGGGTTCTCGTCGATGGCGGCCGCGACGGCGGCCTCGACCTCGCCGCTCTCGGCCTTGCCGAGGTCCTCGCGGTCGATGACAGTCTCGGGGTCGTCGCCCTCGTCGAGCATCTCGCGGAGCACGACCTCCTCGGCGTTCTTCACCGTCAGCTCGTCGGCGGCGACGAGCCCGATCAGGCGGGTAAACTCGTCGAGCCGCCCCTCCACGTCCGTGATCGCCATCTCGCGGTAGTTGAGCTCGCCGAGCAGGTTGTCGGCGACCCACGTCGCGGCGAGGTCGGGGTCGAACTCGCTCGCCACGTCCTCGAAGAAGTCCGCGACCGCCTTCGTGGAGGTGAGCTTGGAGGCGGCCTCGCGGTCTAACCCGTACTCCTCACGGAAGCGCTCGCGGCGGGCGTCGGGGAGTTCCGGGATCGCGATCTGTTCCTTCCAGTCGGCCACCTCAAGCGCGGGCAGGTCGCCCTCGCGGAAGTAGCGGTAGTCCTTCTCGGCCTCCTTCGACCGCATGCCGACGGTGACGCCGCGGTCCTCGTCCCAGTGACGCGTCTCCTGTTCGATCTCGCGGCCGCGACGCAGGACGTTCTCCTGTCTGGTGACCTCGTACGCGAGCGCCTGCTCGGCGCCCTTGTGGCTGGAGATGTTCTTCACCTCGGCGCGGTTCACGTCGTCGAGCGCGTCGCCCGTGATCGCCCCGTCGTCGGCAACGTGCTCGGCGGGGACGAGCGAGACGTTAGCGTCGACGCGCAGGCTCCCGTCGCGGCCGGGGTCGAACACGCCGAGGTACTCCAGGACCTCCTCCAGCTTCGCGAGGAACGCGCGCGTCTCGCCCGGCGAGCGGAAGTCCGGCTCCGTGACGATCTCCATCAGCGGCGTGCCGGCGCGGTTGTAGTTCACCAGCGTGTGGGTCGCCGACTCGATGGAGCCGCCGGCGTGCTGGAGGCTGCCGGGGTCCTCTTCGAGGTGCGCGCGGGTGATCCCGATCGTCCGCGGGTCGCCGTCGACGCGGACCTCCAGCTCGCCGTCGGCGCAGATCGGCGCGTCGTACTGGGTGAGCTGGAAGTTCTTCGGGAGATCGGGGTAGTAGTAGTTCTTCCGGTGGAACGTGGTCGTCTCGGGGATGTCGGCGTCGATCGCCTTCCCGACCTTCACCGCGGCCTCGACGGCGGCCTCGTTGAGGACGGGGAGCGCGCCCGGTAGCCCGAGGCAGGTCGGACAGGTGCGCGTGTTCGGCGCCTCGTCGTCCTCGGGCTCCGTCGAACAGCCGCAGAAGATCTTCGTGTCGGTCTCGAGCTGGACGTGGACCTCCAACCCGATCACGACCGTCCGGTCCGTCGTCGCGGCCTGCGTACTCATTACCCGCCCGTTGTGAGCGGGTCGCCTAAATCGTGTCGGGACAACGGCCGCCGGGGCGAACGCCCGACGACGCTCTCAGATCCGAAAACCCGGTGGGAACGATTATCAGGAGGCCGCTCGTATCTTGCGCGATGAGTGAACCGACGACCTTCGCGGGCCTCGGCCGGGCCAGTGCGACGACGCGCCAGCGGCCGCCGCTCAGTCGCGCGAGACGAGCGGCCAACAGGGTGGATGGCCGCTGAGGGACCCGCCGGCCGCGGGCGACCGCCGCGGTGCCGTCCCGTAACGGATGTCTGCTGAGCCGACGCTCCACCTCGGCGAGCCGGTGGACGCGGCGTGGGGAGAGCTCCCCGCGGAGACGCGCGTCCGCCGAGCGAGCGAGGTCGCGAGCGACGCGGACCGGGACCCGGACCGGAGCGTCGATCCGGCGAGGGTCGTCGTCAGGCTGTTCGACGACGAGACCCGAGGTGACCGCGACGCGCCGGAACTGAACGGCGACGGGGCCGCGAGCCGGGGGCTCTCGGTCGAGCGCGACGCGGCCGCGCTCGACCGCCTCGAATCGGTCCGCGACCGCTACCCGGACGCGGCCGTGCTCGCCTACTCGGCGGGCGACGACGCGGACGCGGCCATCGACGCGAGCCGGCTCGGGATCGAGTACGTGTCCGGGCGACGGCTCGCGGCCGATGGCGAGACGCTCGCCGACCGCGTGGAGGCGATCGATGGCGGACGCGACGACCGCGACGGAGCGGGGACAGAGCCGGCACACGACGGGCCCGGACCGGAGTCACCGGACGCAGGCGGACCCGAACCGGAACCGACGACCGCGGGCGGGCGGGAGTTCCTCGAACCGTTCGTGCGGATCGTCTCGGACCGGTGCGCCGACCTCGACGAGCAGGTCGACGCCCTGCTCGACCTCGGGCGAGACTACCTCGACCTGTCGATCGGCTACTCGTCGCGGGTCGAGGGCGACCGGATCGAGATCCAGCGGTACCGGGACTCGACCGGGCTTGTGGAGTCGATCGCGGCGGACGAGCTCGACGACGACGGGACGCTCCCGCTGGAGCTGACCTACTGCCGGCGAACGGTTCGCGGCGGTGCCGGCGCGGGACCGGAAAGCGACGGGGCGCCCGGAAGCGGCGAGGAGAGCGGAGGCGACGGAGCGACCGAAGGCGGGTCGGAGACCGGAGGCGACGGCGCGGCCGAGGGCGACTCGGGCGTGGTCACGATCACCGACCCGGAGGCGGCGGGGCTGGCCGGCGATCCGGCGTACGAGCGGTCCGGCGTCGGCAGCTACGTCGGCGGTCGGGTCGTCGTCGACGGCGAGGTGTACGGGACGCTCTGTTTCCTCGACGTCGAGCCCCGCGACCGCCCGTTCGACGCGTCGGAGCGGCTGTTCGTCGAACTGCTCGCGGAGTGGCTCGGCGGCGCGATCGAGCGCGAGGTGGTCCGCGAGGAGCGGGCGGCGGCCGTCGACCGGTTCGAGGAGACGCTCGACCGGATCGAGGACGGGTTCTTCGCGCTCGACGACGAGTTCCGGTTCACCTACGTGAACGAGGTCGCCGCGACGCTGCTCGACCGCGACGCCGACGAGCTGATCGGCGCCGACATCTGGGCGGAGTTCCCGGCGGCGCTCGGGCGGAAGTACGAGCGGAACTACCGACGGGCGATGGAGACCCAGGAGGTCGTCTCCTTCGAGGACCGGTACGAGCCGCTCGACCTGTGGACCGACGTGACCGCCTACCCCTCGCCCAACGGGCTCTCCGTGTTCTTCGCCGACGTCTCCGAGCGGAAGCGCCGTGAGCAGACGCTCGAACGGCTGCTCGGGACCGTCGAACGCGTCCAGCGGGAGAGCGACGCGGACGGGGTCGCCGAGCGGCTGGTCGAGGCCGCGGACCAGATCCTCGGCTACCAGATAAGCGGCGTGCGGCTCTTCGACGAGGACGCGGACCTGCTCCGCCTCGCCGCCACGAGCGAGGGGATCGGCGACGCGTTCGCCGCCAGCCGGGACCCGCGACCGCCGAGCGAGGGGATCACCGGTGCGGTGTTCCGAGACGGCGAGACGTGGGTGTGCGACGACCTCGCGACCGACGAGCGGCTCGCGTCGATCGGCGGCGGCCCGTCGAACGGCGACCGGACCGAGTACCACGGGATGCGGTCGTTCGTCGCGGTTCCGCTCGGGGACCACGGCGTGTTCATCGTCGGGTCCAGAGAGCCGGACGCCTTCGGCGAGAGCGACGTCAGCGTGCTCGAACTGCTGGCGACGAACGGCGTCGCCGCGATGGACGCCAACGACCGGCGCCGGCGGCTCCGGACCTACGAGGACGCGCTGAAGAACGTCGACGACATGGTGTGCGTCCTCGACGGCGACGGCGCCGTCACCTACGCCACCGGGCCGTTCGCCGAGTGGCTCGGCGCCGGCAGCACCGGGGACATCGTCGGTCGGCGGCTCGACGCGCTCGTCGCCCCGGACGACGCGGAGCGCGTGGTAGACGCGGTCGGCGCGCTCACCGGCACACCGGCCGAGGTCGCGGGCGGTCGAGAGCCGACGAGGACGGTCGACCTGAGCGTCGAGCGCGACGGCGATCGCGGACCGCGGCACGGCCGACTCCGGCTGTCGTCGCTGTCCGACCGCGGGGGCGGCGTCGTCGGATCGCTGTCGGACACGACCGACCTCTTCCGGACGCGGACCGAGCTGTCGGCCGAGCGCGACCGCTTCCGGCGGCTGTTCGACCGCATTCCCGACCCGGTGATAGAGGTCGTCTTCGAGGACGACGAGACGGTGATCGACGGCGCCAACCCGGCGTTCGAGGCGCAGTTCGGCGTGGACGAGGCGGCGCTGCGCGGCCGGACGATCGAGGCGTTGGACATCCACGACTACCGGCTGGGAGACAGCGTCGAGGCGAGCGTCGTCGAGGCGGCGGACCTCGACGCGCTGGTCCGCGAACACGGCTTCGCCGCGGAGGAGATCAGACGACAGACCGTCGAGGGGCCGCGGGAGTTCCTCTTCCGCGGCTTCAGCTACGAGACCGAGGGCGACCGGCGCGCCTTCGGCATCTACACCGACATCACCGACCGGAAGCGCCGCGAACGCTACGTGCGGATCGTCAACCGGATCCTCAGGCACAACCTGCGGAACGAGCTGAACGTCGTGTTCGGCTTCGCCGGCGAAATCGCCGATCGGACCGACGACGACCGGATCCGCGACTACGCCCGGCGGATCGAGACCACGGGCAAGCGGCTGACCGACGTCGCCGAGGGGGCCGGGACCCTCCGGGGGATCGTCGAGGAGGGGTACGCGACCGACCCCGAGCCGGTCGACGTGGGACCGATCGTCGAGGCGGTCACCGCGCGACACGCGGCCGATCGGCCGGACACGCGGATCACCGCCGACGTGCCGGCGGGGATCGCGGTGCGCGGCGACGACCGCCTCTCGGTCGCGATCGATCACCTCGTCGAGAACGCGGTCGAACACGGCGGCGACGCGCCGCGCGTCGCGGTGAGCGCCGAGCGCGACCCGGACGGCGGGGTCGTGCGTGTGAGCGTCGCGGACGACAGGCCGGGAGTACCGACCGCGGTACGGGAGGTGATCACCGGCGCCCGCGAGGTGACCCAGCTACAGCACAACACCGGCGTGGGGCTGTGGATCGCCGCGTGGGTCGTGGAGGCGTACGGCGGCGAGATCCGGTTCGACGACGGCCTCGGCGGCGGGGGAACGACCGTGACGCTCGTCCTGCCGGCGGCGGAGTGAGCGGGGCGGGAAGGAGACGAACCCCCTCCGCGTTCCGACCAGTTTATTGTCGGCCGCGGCCCTTCTCGGCGTATGACCGACGACGACCGACGACGCGAGCTGATCGCGGCGCTCACCGCCGCCGACGCCGTCCGGTTCGGCGAGTTCGAGCTGTCCCACGGCGGGACGAGCGACTACTACGTCGACAAGTACCTCTTCGAGACCGACCCGGACGCGCTGACGCTCGTCGCCGAGGCGTTCGCCGACCGGCTGGCCGACGCCGACGCGAAGCTGGCGGGAGTCGCGCTGGGCGCGGTCCCGCTGGTGGCGGTGACGGCCGCCGAGCTCGGTCGTCCGTACGTCATCGCGCGCAAACAGGCGAAGGAGTACGGCACGGGCAACCGGATCGAGGGGCGCCTCGGCGACGGCGAGGAGGTCGTCGTGATCGAGGACATCGCCACCACGGGGCAGTCCGCTGTCGACGCGGTCGAGGCGCTGCGGGAGGCGGGCGCGACGGTGGACCGCGTGCTGGTCGTCGTCGACCGCGAGGAGGGCGCGGAAGCGCTGCTCGCCGAGCACGACATCGAGCTGGAGTCGCTGCTCACGGCGACCGAACTGCTGGCGGAACGGGACGAGAACGCGGAGTAGCGGCGATAGCGGCGGTCGTCGCGGGAGCTACGCCTCGGCCGCGTCCACCGTCGGCACCGCGACGCGGTCGAGCACGTCGGCGATCACGTCGCGCTCGTCGACGTCGTTGACGGCCGCGTCCGGCGTCAACACGAGCCGGTGGGCGAGCGTCGGCTGCGCGACCCGCTTCACGTCGTCGGGCGTGACGAACTCACGGCCGGCGATCACCGCCGCCGCGCGGGCGGTCTCGAAGAGGCGCTGTGTCCCCCGCGGGGAGACGCCGGCCTCGACGCGGCGGTCCTCCCGGGTCGCCCGCGCGAGCGCCGCCGCGTAGCGGAGCAGATCGTCCTCGACGCGGACGGACTCCGGCACCCCCCGCAGCGCCGCCACGGAGTCGGGATCGAGGACGCGCTCGACCGTCGGCGACTGCTCGACGCGGCCGGCGCGCCGCCGGAGGAGCTCTAACTCGCCGTCCTCGTCCGGGTAGCCGATCGAGGTCTTGATCGTGAAGCGGTCGAGCTGGGCCTCCGGTAGCGGGAACGCGCCCTCGCTCTCGACCGGGTTCTGCGTCGCGATCACGTAGAAGGGGCTCGGCAGGGCGTGCGTCTCGCCGTCGACGGTCACCTGCCCCTCCTCCATCGCTTCCAGGAGAGCGGCCTGCGTCTTCGGCGGGGCGCGGTTGATCTCGTCGGCGAGCACGACGTTCGCGAAGATCGGCCCCGGCGAGAAGCTGAAGGAGCCGTCGCGCTCGTCGAACACGTTTGTGCCAGTGACGTCGGCCGGCAGGAGGTCCGGGGTGAACTGAATCCGCGAGAACTCCAGACCGAGCGCGGTCGCGAACGAGCGCGCCGAGAGGGTCTTTCCGGTGCCCGGCACGTCCTCCAGGAGGACGTGGCCGCGGGCAAGGATGCCGAGGGTGACGCGGTCGAGGAACTCGCGGTCGGCGACGACCGCGCCGCCGACCTCGCTCACGACGCGGGCGCAGGCGTCGGCCGCTTCGGGGACGTCCATATCCACCGCACGGGAGCCGGGCCGAAAAGCGTTGTCGGCGGAACGGTGGGGTGACGGACCGGCGGTCCGAGACCGCGCCGCGACCGCGATCGAAACGCATAACAGCAGAACCGGCCAACGTCGAGTCAAGCCGAGGTAGCCTAGCCTGGCCAAGGCGGTAGATTCGAAATCTACTGTCCATTCGGACACCGGAGTTCAAATCTCCGCCTCGGCGCTTCTCTCAGTTTCGCCCGGCGAGCGACGGCGCCGCCGTCGCGCTCCGGGCGATGCGCCTACCCGATCAGCGCGGCCGCGAGGAACATGCCGCCGGCGGCCGCCGGCGGGATGGTGAGGTTGTCGTCGACCGCCACGCCGCGGATGAGCGGCGGGAGCCCGTCGGCGATCGCCGCGGGGATCGCCCCCGCGAGCGCGACGATCACGCCCGGATCGGGGCCGAACTCGGGGATCGCGTACGGGACGGCGATCCCGAAGCAGACGAACACCATCGCCGCCACCACCGGGAGGCGCTTCGGCTCCGTCGCCGCGTTCTCGCCGAGCCCGCCGCTTATCGGGTCGCCGACGGAGAGCATCCACATCGCGGGTACGGCGAAGACGGGCGCGAAGACGAGCGCGGTCGCCGCCATCCCGGCCTGATACAGCGCGTACCCAGCGATCCCGTCGGCCTCGTAGTCGCGGACGAGCGCGTCGTACAGCGGGGCGAGCGGGCCGACGGAGTCGGCGAGCCGCAGCGCTTCGAGAGCCCCGGCGATCGCGACGCTGAGGATCAGCAGTCGCCCGGTGGTCTCCCAGGAGATCCAGCCAAGTAAGAACGGGACCGGGTACAGCGTGCCGCTGGCGTGGACCAGCCGCCGCTCGAACTCCACGCGCTCGCGCCACGCGGCGGCCGGGAGACGCACGCCCTCAGTTCCCCGCCGTCTCGACGTCGGTGTCGACCGCGTCGTACCGGTCGGCGACGGACGCGAACGGCTCGCCCTCCCGGAGCGCCGTCAGCTCGTCGGCGAGGTGCGCGACCGGGATCCGGACCTGCGCCGCGGAGTCGCGCTCGCGGAGCGTGACGGTGTCGGGCCCGTCGCCCTCGATCCCGTCGCGGTCGACGGTGACGCAGAACGGGGTGCCGACCTCGTCCTGCCGGCGGTAGCGGCGGCCGATCGAGCCGGAGTCGTCGTACGCGACCGCGAGCCCGGCGGCCCGCAGGTCGGCCGCCACCTCGTCGGCGAGCCCGGTCAGGCGGTCGTCGTTGGTGACGAGCGGGAAGACGGCGGCGTCCTGCGGCGCGACCTCGGGTTCGAGCGAGAGGTAGGTGCGCTCCTCGCCGTCGACCTCGTCCTCGCTGTAGGCGTGCGCGAGCAGCGTCTGGACGGTCCGGCCGACGCCGAACGACGGCTCGACGACGTGGGGCGTGATGTGCTCGCCGTTCTCGGTCACCACCTCGACCGAGAAGTCCGCGACGTCGACGTCGACCGCGTGCGTCTCGGCGTCGTCGCCCTCGCCGACCGTCACCTCGACCGTCTCGCCGTCGAACGCGTCGGGGTCGCGCTCCGCGAGGGCTTCGAGCGCCTCGGCGACCGCGGCGGCGTCGCCGCCGAACTCCGGGCCGAGGACGGACATGTCGGGGTCGACGGTCGCGCGCTCGACCGTCTTCGGCTCGTCGTACCGTTTGAACACTGTAAACGAGTCGTCGCCGTACTCGTCGTGCTTCGAGAGGTCGTAGTCGCCGCGATACGCGAAGCCGGCGATCTCGATCCAGTCGCCGTCGACCTCGCTCTCGGCGTCCCAGCAGTCGGCGGCGTAGTGGGCGCGCTCGCCAGCGAGGTGCTGGCGGAAGCGGAACCGGTCGAGGTCGACGCCGACGCGCTCGTACCACTCCTGCGCGACGCCGAGGTAGTAGCCGACCCACGGGGAGCCGATGACGCCCTCGTCGACCGCCTCGCCGACCGTCGTGTCGAGGTAGTCGCCGTCGTCGGCCTCCTGCTCCGTCGCGGGGTAGAGGCGGACCTCCACGTCGCGCACGCGGTCGAGCGGCGGCTCGTCCGCCTCGGGGTCGATGAACTGCTCCAACTCGGCCTGCGTGAACTCGCGGAGGCGGAGGAGCCCGCCGCGCGGCGAGATCTCGTTGCGGTAGGCCGGGCCGATCTGGGTGATCCCGAACGGGAGGTTCCCGCGGGCGTACTCCTTCAGCCGCGGGAACTCCACGAAGATCCCCTGGGCCGTCTCCGGCCGGAGGTAGCCGGGTTGGGCGTCGCCGGGGCCGATGTCGGTCGCGAACATGAGATTGAACGCCTCGACCGGCTGGCCGGCGAGTTCGGTGCCGCAGGCGGGACAGGCGATGTCGTTGTCGGCGATGAGCTCGGCGACCTCTTCGCCGGGCAGCGCCTCGGCGTCCTCGATCTCCGTGACGTCCTCGACGAGGTGGTCGGCGCGGTGGGACGCGCCGCACTCGGGGCACTCGACGAGCATGTCGTCGAACCCCTCCAGGTGGCCGGAGGCCTCGAACACGGCCTCTGGCATCACCGTCGGCGCCTCGATTTCGCGGTTCCCCTCGCGGATGGTAAACCGGTCGCGCCACGCGTCCTCGACGTTCCGCTTGAGCGCCGCGCCCTGCGGGCCGAACGTGTAGAAGCCGGCGGTGCCGCCGTAGGCGCCGTTCGATCCGAAGAAGAAGCCCCGGCGCTTCGCGAGCTCGGCGAGCACGTCCGCGGCCATTATAACCCCTCCAGCAGGTCGACGTCTCGGACGATCCCGTCCAGATCGGTGCCGGAGACGAGCGGGACCTGCTCGATGTCGTTGCTGATGAGCTCTTGAGCGACCTCCTTGGCCGTCCGCGTGGCGTTGACGGTGATGAGGTCCTCGGTCATGAAGTGGCGGACCGCCTCCGCGGGGATCTCGACGTTCCGGGTCGGGAGGTAGCGCGCGCCCGTCGCCTTGATCCCCTCCCACGACCAGTCGGAGTCCTGGTCGGCGATCGAGTCGCCGGTGCTCGCCTCGCCCTCGACGACGCGGGCGACCTCCAGGATGTCGACCTCGGTGAGCATCCCCGCGGTCGCGGCGTCGTCGTCGAGGACGACCGCGTACGGTACCCCCGAGAGCGCGATCTCGCGCTCGGCGACCGGCAGCGGCGTGTCGGTGTGGGTCGCGTTGACCGCCCGGGTCGCGAGCTCGCCCACGCGCGTCTCGCCGTCGACCTCGCCGCGGGCGATCGCCCGCACCACGTCGGTGACGGTGACGATACCGACGAGCTCGTCGCCGTCGACCACGGGGAGCCGGCGCGAGCCCTCGGCGGCCATCGTCCGGGCGGCGTCGACGATGTCGGCGGCGGCCCCGACGGTGGGGACCTCGCGCATCAGCAGCGCGAGCTGGTCCTCGTCCGGCTGTTCGATCAGGTCGTCGCGCGTGACGAGCCCGCGGTACACCTCGTCGCCGTCGACGTCCTTCACGACGGGCACGGACGAGAAGCCGTGCTCTTGGATGTACTCTAACACGTCGTTGCGGCTCCCGGGTATCTCGACGACGACGAGCTCCGAGCGGGGCGTCATGGCGTCTGCGACGTTCATGCCCGTCTTTCAGCGTGACACCTCTTGTATACTGCGAAGGTGTGCGGAGCCGGACCACCGGCACGCGAGGCCGGGCGGCGACACGCGGAAGCGGTCAGCGGCACGCAGGGTCTGGTCAGCGACACGCGGAGCTGGACCGCCAGCGCACGGGCCCGGGTCAGCGGCGATCGGACCCGGTCAGGCGGGGCCCTACAGGATCCCGCGAGCCGATGTAGAAACCGACACGTTTCGGCGGATCGTCGTTCGGCGGGCGCTCCGCGGAAAGAACCGTCGGCAGAGCGTCCCCGGAATCTCCGATCCGACGGCCGAATTCGATCGCGTTCGCAACTCTTATACGTACTGTGAACTATTCACAACCATGTCACGGAGTTCCACCCCATGGGACGACCCGGACCCCGACCGCCGCCGGACTGCGCTCCCGACGGACCCGGCGCTCGACGCCGCCGACGCGCCGGACGTGATGGCGTCCGTCGACTCGTCGGCGTCGCGGCCGGAGTTCGTCATCGCGGACGTCTCGCGAGAGGACGCGTGGGTGTCGGTCGACGAGACCGACGCGACCGTCCTCGAGGAGTGGTGTTGAGCGCGTAGCCGTCGCCGAGCAGAGCCGCCGTCTCGTTTTCCCGAATCGGTCCCGCATTACCGGAGCCCGCGGGCCGCTTCCCAGCCGCGGATCAGTGACCCGACCGTCCGGCAGGTCGGCGCCGACACGCCGCGCCGGTCGCCCCGGTCGACGACCGCGCCGTAGATAGCGTCGACCTCCGTGCGGCGTCCGTTCGCCACGTCCTCGTACATGGACGACCGGTTCGCCGCGGTGTCGGTGGCGACGCGTTCGACGGCGTCGGCCGCGCGTTCGTCGGACAGGTCCACCCCGACCGCACGGGCGACGCGGGCCGTCTCGCGGGCGGCCTCGCGGGCGACCTCGCCGGCGGGGCCGTCGAGCGTCGGGCCGTTCTCCGTCCGCGCGAGCGCCGACGGTCCGTTGATCCCGGCGTTGACGGCGAGCTTCTCGAAGCGCCGGGCCGGCATGTCCTCGGCCACGACCGCCTCGACGCCCGCCGCGTCGAAGGCGGCGCCGACCCGCGCGGCCTCGGGGCTCGCGCCGCCGGAGAGCGCCCCGACGACGACCTCGCCGACGCCGGTACAGGTGACGCGGCCCGGCTCGGCGAACCGGGCACCGTAGCTCGCGGTGCCCGCGAGGACCGTCGCGTCGAGCGCGGCGACCAGGCGCTCCTCGGTGAGGCCGTTCTGGAGCGAGCAGACCGCGTCGTACTCGCCGGTCGCGAGCGCGCGAGCGGCCGCGTCGGTGTCGTACGCCTTCGTCGTGACCAAGGCGAGGTCGGCCCGCCGGTGCGTCGCGTCAGTGAGCGCGCGCGGCGCGACCCGGGCGTCGACCTCGCCGTCGATCCGGAGCCCGTCCTCCCGAATCTCCCGCATGTGCGGGTCGCGCCCGACGAGCGTCACGTCGTGTGTACGCGCCAGCAGCCCGCCCACGAGGCTTCCGAGCGCGCCGGCGCCGTAGACGAGCACCTCCATGCGCAAAGAGAGGGGCGCCGGTAGAATAGTGGTAACGGTGAGGTCGGTCCGCCTCGCCCGAGAGCCGCCGACCCCGCTCGCCTCAGCCCTTCAGCCCGCTCCCGGTCAGCGGGACGACCACGTCCTCGTCCGGGCGGATCTCGCCGCGCTCGCGGAGGGTCCGCAGCGCCGCGGGCGCGACCGCGCAGGTCGGCTCCGTGTAGAAGCCGGCGGCGTGGAGGCGGTCGAGTTCGCGCGTCGCGGCCACCTCGGTGACCGCGAGCGCGTCGCCGCCGGTGGCGTCGATCGCCGCCCGGATCTGGCGGTCGCGGACCGGCTCGGCGATCTGGATCCCGTCGGCCACGGCGTTGACCGTCCCGTCCGGGTCGGCGGCGTCGGGGCCGCGGAGCGCTCTGACGATCGGCGCGACGCCGGCCGCCTGCGCGCCGTAGAGGCGGGGGACCTCGTCGATCCAGCCGGCCCGTTCGAGCCGACGGAATCCGCGATAGGCGCCGAGGAAGAGCGTCCCGTGGCCGAGCGGCGTCACGACGGCGTCCGGGGCGTTCCAGTCGCGACGGAGGGCGATCTCGTACGCGACCGTGGCGGTGCCCTCGAAGAACGCCGGGTTCCAGGCGTGGCTGGCGTACCAGGCGCGTTCGCGGTCGTCGAGCGTCGCGACGCACGCGTCCGTCACGTCGCCTCGGCTCCCCTCGACCCGGACCGGGTCGGCGCCGGCGCGGCGGATCGCGCGGAGCTTCGACTCCTTGGCGTCGGCCGGGACGTAGATCTCGGCCGCCATTCCGGCCCGGGCGGCGTATGTCGCGATCGCGGCGCCCGCGTTGCCGGAGGAGTCCTCGACGACGCGCTCGACGCCCAGCTCGCGGGCCCGCGTCAGCGTCGCGGTCGCGCCGCGGTCCTTGAACGAGCCGGTCGGGAAGACGTACTCCAGCTTGAACGACGCGTTCCACGGTGTGGCTTCGCTCCCCGCGTCTCCCGAGAGCTCGCGGCCCGCGTCCGCGTCGACGAGCGGGGTCATCCCCTCGCCGAGCGTCACCCGGTCGCGGGGGTCGTCCCCGGCGGCGAGCAGGTCGTCGAACGCCCACAGGCCGTCGCGCGCGTCGAACGATTGGGGGTCGGGCGCGGGACCGTCCGGAACCGGGGGATCGGCGAAATCGAGGGGTTCGCCGCACCGACAGCGCCAGCGGTCGCGGTACGTCTCGCCGCACGCGGAACAGCGGAGTCGCCGGGGGTCTCGACCCCTCGGCGACGGAGCGTCGGGGGCGCCCATCAGTACGTGTCGACGTTCGTCCCGATCGAGCAGACGTACTCCCCCGCGGCCACCTGCGGGAGCCGGCGCGTCCGCCAGAAGATCCCGTCGGTGTCGGCCGTCACGCGCCCCTCCAGCGCGCCGAAGGTGTCGGTCACCTCGAAGAGGACTTCGCCCGCGGAGACGCGCTCGCCGAGCTCGCACTCGAAACGGACCAGGCCGCCGGCGGGCGAGCCGTACTGATCGAAGCCGCGCGCCCGAGTCTGCGATTCGAGCGCGGCGTCGCCGTCGAGGAAGCCGTAGTGGCGGAGCACGTTGAACACGCCCTCGACGCCGTATCGGATCGACTCCTCGTCCCAGCCGACGCAGCCGCCGAGCTCCGGGTCGACGGTCGGGATGCCGTGCTCCGGGCCGGCCCGCGCGAGCTGGCCGTCCGGGCCCTTGATGTCGAGGACGTGCCCGCAGCCGAACGCCTTCGCGAGCTCCAAGCAGTCGCCGTGGAGCCGGTGGCGGACGCCGCAGCGCACGCGCGTCTCGTTTATCATCCGGCTCGTCGACCCCTGGTGGAGGTCGAGGATGTAGTCCGCGCGCTTGGCGATCTGGAACGTCTCGTGGGCGATCCGCTCGCTCGTCGTCCCGTCGGCGTCGCCCGGGTACCCGCGGTTCATCTTGCGGTCGTCGACCGGGTTCCGGTGTTCGGCGGCCTGGAACGCGAAGTGGTTCACGATGCCGACGACGAGGACCGAGCCGGACAGCTCCGCCGGGTCGAGCCGCGGAACGACGCGGTTGACGACGCCCAACCCGTTCAGCTCGTCGCCGTCGCTCACCGCCTGGACGTACAGCGTCGGCCCGTCGGCCGCGCCGTTGATCGCGGCGACCGGCAGCCGGACGGGGCTCCCGTCTCGCATCTCCCCCACCTCGAGACGGCCCGTGTCCGTCTCGCCCGGAGAGGCGCGGGCCGTTCCCAGCGTTATCATTACGCGAAGGTGGGGCGGCCGGGACTTTATCCGTTCGGTCCGCGGCGATCCGACCGACACAACCTTTATCGCCGCTTTCGCTCAACGGACTGGTACCACCCCCGCGGCGTCGGTCGCCGTCTCCCCGACCGACGGCCGCGGTGAGCCCGCTAATGAGTATCGACATCGACCCGCTGCGCGAGGCCGACGGGATAACCGTCACCGACCACATCGAGAACACGCAGTTCGAGGTGTACACCGACCGGCCGGTCGACCCGCGCCGGCGTCCGGAGTCGGACCACTACTTCCCGGTCGACACCAGCGTCGCAGTCGAGACCGGGGCGATCGAGATCCCGCGGGTCGCGGTCGTTCAAGCTCGTGACGCTGACGGGGTACTGTTGACCCGGGGCGACTGCTACGAGATGCCACGGGACACGTACCACGTCGGGATCGACCCCGCCCCGACGAAACTGTACCTCACATTCGACGCCGGGTTCTCCGTCTCCACGACCGACCGGACCACCCGGATCGATCTCGACACGCCGGGCACCGTCGGGCTCGGCTTCCAGTCGCTCCACCAGACGCCGGCGGAGACGATCACCACCCCCACGGACCCGGAGTCGCTGATGGACGCCGTCTCCCTGCTCGGCTCCGCGCTTCAGACGACGAGCCCGGAGCGGTCGTTCCCCACTCTGCGGGGTCACCCACCGCTGATCGAGCCCGCCGAGGAGTTCCGCGTCCCGGAACGTGTCGAACCCGTCGAAAGCGGCGTTCGGATCGTCGTCCCGCCCGAGTACCGGTTCCTCTACCCGGTCGTCTCGCTGGCGTACTACTTCGCGGCCGACGTGGTTCCCGGCGACGCCCCGCGGATCGAGGGCGACGGCTGGACCTACCCGCTCGAACCGGGGTTCGAGGAACGGACCGCGCGGGTGCTCCGACAGTCGTTCCACATGGACTGTCTCGCCCGCACGGAGGGATTTTACCCGGTCGACCTCCACGAGCGCGAGACGACGGGCCTCGACCTCGACTGGAAGCGGCTGTACAACCTGCCGCTCGCGGAGCGACTCGGCGAGTACCTCGAAGTCCCCTTCGAAGATATCAAGCCCGAACTGCCGCAGTGGACACTGACGACGGACGTCCGTCCCGACCCGGAGAACGTGGAGATGCTCCCGTTCGTCGCCGGCGAGCTGTCGATTGTCCGCTCGCCGGAGACCGTCACACCGGTTGACGACGACGGCGGCGTCGGCGTCGGCTTCTTCGGCGGCGCGGACAGAAGCCCGTCGGCGGCCAAGAGGCGAGAGGTCCCGGTCGGCGGCGTCGCGCCCGACGGCGGCGCCCTCGGCGACGCCGAGTTCGTGCGCGGCGGCGCGAGCGCTGGCGCCGAGAGCATGGCCGACACGAGCGCGGGGACTACCCGCGGCGCCGACGCCTCCGCCGAACGCGGCGGCGTCTCGGCCCAGACAGAGTTCGTCCGACCGGAGCCCGTCGACACCGTCGAGCACGCGTGGGTCGGCGACGGCGTCCCGCTCGACGCGAACAAGGCGACGCTCGACGCGTACCACCGCCGGCTCGAAGCGGGCCGGGTCGAGCAGTCGCGCATCTCCGTCCTCGTCGTCTGTAACGACGAGCAGATGCGAGAGGAGGGCAACGTCGCCGACCTCTACGGGCTCCGCGACATGATCCAGTTCGACATCGAGGTGCGCCACGACCTCACGCGCACGGAAATGCGCGAGACCCTCGAATCCGACGTGGACTTCCTTCACTACATTGGGCACGTCGACGACCGCGGGATGCAGTGCGCGGACAGCTACCTCGACCTGACGGACGAAGACCTCGAAATCGGCGTCAGCGCCTTCCTGCTCAACGCCTGCCAGTCCTACCAGCAGGGCGAGGCCTTGGTCCACCGCGGCTCGCGCGGCGGCATCGTCACCCTCTCCGACGTGGCGAACTCGCCCGCGACGACACTCGGTCGGATCATCGCCCGCCTGATGAACAGCGGGTTCAACCTCCGCACTGCGCTTCACGTGGCGAAGCGCGAGCTGATCACAGGGCACCAGTACATCGTCGTCGGCGACGGGGGAACGACGATTTGTCAGAGCCGGAGTGGAATTGCCGTTGTTATTGACATAAAATCGAATGATGAGTCATTGGACTTCAGGATGTGTGCCTTTCCGAATGGCCCCTACGGAGTTGGCAGTCTATATGTTCCAAATATAACTAACACGACAAAAAACTATGTCGTACCCTCAAACGCGGTATTCAATTCTGTAAGTGACAATCAAGTCCGAGAGTCACTTGAGTTAGAGACAGTCCCTGTTTTTTATAATGGAGAACTTGACTGGAGTGACAATTTGAACTTTTTATAGGCTTCTATTACGGACCCGGGTCCGCTGCAGCGATATTCGCCGCAGCGGGCGCCGCCTGCGACAGCAGCAGCAGCGCGGTGAACAGGACGCCGGCCATTTTCGGGTGCTCTGCCACGTATTCCGCCACACTTTCGTACATACTCAAAAATTATCAGGATAAATAAATATTAAGATTGTTCTGCGGTTGTATTATAGAGATATTTGAAGTGTGAACAGTTTGTATTAAATTGACATGGCCGCTGAACGCCGAGAAATCGCTCGTTCTGCTCCGATCGACAGCGGCTGAGAACCGGCGCGGTCGCGGGATCCACCGAGGACCGCGTTTTTTCACCGCGCGGCGCGGAAGGGACGGTGCCATGACCGACATCGAAGCGGCGATCCGGGAGGCGTTCGAGCACACGGAGTACAACCTCGGAAACGTCGCGGTCAACCGCCGACAGGTCCGCGTACCGGTGATTCAGGAGGGCGCCGATCCCGACGCGCTCCGGGCGGTGATCGAGGAGGCGCTCGGGGCGGACGCGCTCGCGACCGTGACCGTCACGACGGAGCGCATCGCCGGCGAGGACACCGTCGGCACCGTCGTCTCGTTCCGCCATCGGGACTGAGCCGACTGAGGGGCGATTCAAGGGCCAAACGGGGGATTCGGCTCGGACACTTCCGACCGCGACGCGGTACGGTTAACAGGGCGGTACCCGTACACACGGATCACACGATGAGGGCCGAGGACGGACACGACGGCGCACAGTACCTCGCCGGCTCGCCCGTTCGGGTCGCGATACTCCGGGCGCTGCGCGACGACCCGCGGCGCCCGGCGGAGTTGGCCGACGCGGTCGACGCGACCCGAACGACGGTCCAACGGAGCCTCGGCGGGTTCCGCGAGCGGGACTGGGTGGTGAAACGCGACGCCGCCTACCGGGTGACGCCGACCGGCGAGCGCGTCCACGACGCCTACGAGACGCTCCTGACGGAGGTCGAACGCGGCGAGCGGTACGGCGGGTTCGCCGAGACCCTCGAACGGGCCGGCGTCGACTTCCCGCCGGAAGGGATCCCCGACAGCGACATCACCGTCGCGTCCGAGAAGAACCCCCTCGCGGTCGTCGACCGGCTGACGGAGCTCCTCCACGAGAACCACGGCGGCGAGGTCCGGGCCGTCTCCCCGGTCGTCATCCGGCAGTTCAACGACGCGGCGGCCGCGGCGCTCGACGACGGCGCGAACGTGGAGCTGATCATCGACCGCGACGCGGCCGACACGTCGGTCGCGGAGTTCGAACCCGCGACCGACCGCGCGCTGGACGACGACGCCGCGGAGGTGTACGTCAGCGCCGAGCCGATCGAGTACGGGCTCTTCCGCTGCGGTGACGTGGCCTGCGTGGCCGCGTACGACGAGCAGAACAACCCGCGATGCGTCATCGAGTCGACCGACGACGCAGTCGTGGACTGGGTCGACGACGCGTTCGCGTCGCTGCGAGCCGACGCGACGCGGCTCTCGACGGTCGTCGAGCGCGCCTGAGAAGAGACGCGGAGGTCGCTACGCGTCGTCGCCGTCCTCGGCCGCGTCGTCGGCGTCGTCGTCCGGGTCGAAGTTCGCGGGAACGACCGTCGGGTGGTCGATGCCGACGGAGGGCGTGGTGGCGCTCATGGCTCTATTAGATGCTAGGCGAACGACACACTAAAAATTACCCATAGGCATAACGCATCCGTGTGCGGACGTCGGATGCGTTACGGTTATACAGCGTTACGCGATCTGTTCGTCGTACAGGTCCTGCGCGTGCTCGATGGCGTCCTTCGCGGCCTGTTTGTCCTCCCAGCCGAGCGTTTCGACCTCCTTGCCGGCCTCGAGGTTCTTGTAGGTCGCGAAGAACTCGTCTATCTCGTCGAGGGTCTGCTGGGGGATGTCGTCGAGGTCCTCGATGTGGTCGAATCGGGGGTCCTCGGTCGGCACCGCGATCACCTTGTCGTCCTGCTCGCCGTCGTCGTCCATCTTCATCAGCGCGACGGGGCGGGCCTCAACGACGCAGCCGGGGAACGTCTGGTCCTCGACGAGCACCATCACGTCGAAGGGGTCCTCGTCGTCGTAGTACGACTGCGGGATAAAGCCGTAGTCGTACGGGTAGTGGACGTTCGAGTGGAGCACCCGGTCTAAGACGACGCCGGGAATGTCCTTGTCGTACTCGTACTTGTTCCGCTCGCCTTTGAGGCACTCGACGACGGCGTAGATCTCGTCCGGCGCGTTCGGTCCCGTCTCGAGATCTTCCCAGAGGTTGGCCATGTGCCCGATGATGGGTGGATGTCGGGCAAAGTCCTTTCGGGATCGCACGGGGGCACGCCGTCCGAAGCCGTCCGGAGTCGTCATCGGCGGATCGGGCATCACCGGCCCGGAGCGGGCCGAGAGCCGGATTTGGGGGTTTCGATCGGACGCCGAACACCAATTCTGGCTGACGGATCGTCGGCGTACCAGCGGACGCGGAATCGATCGGTCGAACGCCCCGAGCCGCCGGATCGAACGCGCATCCGCCGAGAGAGCGCGCCTACCGACGCACTCGGATAAATCCGGGAAGTGACGCATCGCAATGATAGTGACTGTTGAGAAGGATTATAAGTTCGAGCGCCCTCCGTACTACCATGTCAGAGGCACAATCAGTCCCTGATGAGTCGACAGCCGCGAGCGATCTCACCGCGTTCCAGCAGAACATCCTCAGCATCCTGGCCGAGGAGCCAATGTACGGTCTCGCCATCAAGCGGGAACTCGAGGCGTACTACGGCTCCGAAGTGAACCACGGTCGCCTGTACCCCAACCTCGACGACCTCGTCGACCACGGGCTCGTCGAGAAGAGCGAACTCGACAAGCGGACGAACCAGTACGAGCTCACCGACGCGGGCCACGACGTCGTCCTCGACCAGATCGAGTGGGTCCTCGACCGCTTCGTCACCGACGAGGAACGCGCAGACGAGGTCCGGGCGCTGCTCGAGTAACGAGATTCGGACGCGACGCCGGCGCGGCGAGCGGCACCGAACACCGAACGAACATTTTGGCACACGGCGCGGCGAAAGCCGCGTTCTCTTTCCGCTGAGTCGCTGCTACGTCGAATTGTCGTCTCCGCGACCGCCGGCCTCGTCGCCGCCGTCAGCGCCGTCGGGATCGGCGGCGCCCGCGTCCGCGGCGGGACCGTCGACCCCGGCCGCGACCGACTCGATCACCGAGAGCGACTCGTCGACCGCGGCGAGCTGCTCGTCGGTCGGCCAGCCGTTGCGGACCAGATACTCCTCTCGGAACTCGGTACGCATCGCCGGCGTGGCGTCGTCGACGAGGCGGACGTAGTGGTTGCTCATGAACGCCGCGAACGTCTCGGCGGTCCGGGCGTGGACGTCCGCCTCCCGCTCGGCGACGGCCTCGGCGACCGCCTCGTTGTACGCGGCCACCTCGCGGTAGCGGTCGGCGTCGCCGGGGCCGGACAGCGACACTTCGACGGCGCGCTCGGTGTCCTCGACGCGGTCGAGCTGGACGGTCCCGTCGTCCATCCACTCGTCGGGGTACAACACGAGCGCGTCGTCCTCGTCGCGGACGCGCGCGGTGTAGCCGTACTCGGCAGCGAGGGCGTCGCGCCGCTCCCGGTACTGGTCGGCCGCCTGCTCGATCTCCGGCGTCGGCTCCGCGGACTCGGCCTCGCGGGCGAGCCGCGTGAGCCGCTCCGCCTCGTCGACCGCCTCGACCGGGACATCCGGGACGCGCTCGTCGTCGGGTTCGGGCGTTTCCGCGGTCGCGGAGTCGTCCGCCCCCTCGCCCGCCGCCGCGTCCATCATCTCCCGCGCGCGCTCCTTCGCCCACTCCGGCGGTTCGTCGTCAGTTCGCGTCATCGAGTGCCTCGTTCGCCAGATCGTCGGCGCGTTCGTTTATCTCCCGCGGTACGTGCGCGATCGACCACCGGTCGAACCGCTCCAGCAGCTCCCGGGCCCGGACGCGACGCTCGCGGAGTTCCGGGTCGTTGGTGTTCCACTCGCCGCGGACCTGCCTGACGATCAGCTCCGAGTCGCCGCGGACGTCGATCGCGTCGAAGCCGTACTCGTCGGCCGCCTCCAGCGCACGGACCAGCGCGGCGTACTCGGCCTGGTTGTTCGTCGCGCGGCCGATCGGCTCGCCGCCCTCGGCGACGACCCCGTCGGACGTGACCAGACACCAGCCGACCGCGGCCGGACCGGGGTTGCCGCGGGAGGCGCCGTCGAAGTAGACGTGCGCGCGCCCGCCGCCGTCGCGCAGCAGGGCGGTCAGGCGGGTGGGGTCGCTCCCCTGGACGACGACCTTGTCGTCGTACGCGACCGCGACGGCCCCGTCGCGGTCGGCGCGCCACCGCTCGTGTGGCGTGTTGCCCTCGTCGATCCGAACGCCCGCGTCGGCGAGGCGCTCGCGCGCGGCGGCCGGGTCGCAGTCGATCGTCGGCATTCGGCCGGACTCCGCGCTCGCCGGACAAAGGGCTGTCCGTCCGCCGCCGGAAAAAAGCCCGAACGGATGAGGCGCAGCCGACACGGGCGGTGCGTCCCCCGATCACGACGCGATGGCCGCGTCGAACGTCGAGTCGAACCTGCTGGCGTCGCTCGACGCCGTCCGAGAGCGGTCCGGCACGGTCGTCGTCACCTGTCGCTACCGGTGCGCGACCGGGTCCGAGTTCGGCGGCGAGTGGCGCGGCGTGCCGGTCGGGCCGCTCCTCGACGGGGCGCCGCCGGACACGACCCACCTCCGCGTCGAGTCCGCGGACGGGTACCGCGCGCACGTCGCGGTGCGAGAGGCGCTCGACGCCGTCGTCGCGACGGAGCGCCTCGACGGCCCGGCGGACGGCCTCCCGCGGCTCGTCGGCCCGGGATTCGACAGTTCGCAGGCCGTCAGGGACCTCGCGGCGCTCGCGCCGGTCGCGCTCCCGCCAGACGCCGACCCCGTGCCGGGGACCGTGGGCTGAGACGGGTCGGAGCCGGGCGGCGAGTGAAACGCGAGGGCATAAACCGGGAGAGACCGGGTACCAACGCATGAGTCCCGCGACGCGAGACGCTGGCGCGACGGACGGGTCCGCGGCCGGAGAGTCGCGGGCGGCCGACGACGCGCGGGGAACCGACCGCACCCTCCCGACCGTCGTCGGCGTCGCGGGCCCGCGCGGGTCGGGGAAGACGTCGCTGATCGAGCGACTCGTCGACGCGTTCGCCGCGGTCCGCGAGGCGGTCGACGCGGTCGATCCGCCGGAGTCGCTTGACCGACTGGACGGGCCGGGGGGCGAACCCGCGGCGTCCGGGGGGCGTTCCGACGAATCCGCGTCCGACTGGACGTCGCACGAAGGTGTGGTAACGACCCACACGGTAACGAACTTTTAAGTTAAACGGATTGGATAGCATATAAATGCGATGACACGGCCCACCCGGCAACGGGATCACGACCGGCAGCGCGTGGGGGACGAGGACGCCGAGGAAGACGAGATCGACGTCGAGGCGATCGAAGACGTCGACGAACTGGACCCCGAGGACTTCGATCCGGAGGATCTCACCCGGACGGCCGACGGGGAGCTGATACACGAGGAGACGGGGATGATCATCGAAGACGAGCAGATCGATCCCGGCCCGGAGTGGCGCGCGTTCAACCACTCGGAGCGGCAGGAGAAGTCGCGCGTCGGCGCCCCGACGACGAAGACGATGCACGACAAGGGGCTGACGACGACGATCGACTGGAAGGACAAGGACGCGTACGGGCGCTCTATCTCGTCGAAGAAGCGCTCGCAGATGCACCGACTGCGAAAGTGGCAGGAGCGAATTCGAACCAAGGACGCGGGCGAGCGCAACCTCCAGTTCGCGCTCTCGGAGATCGACCGCATGGCGAGCGCGCTCGGCGTCCCGCGCTCGGTGCGGGAGGTCGCCTCGGTCATCTATCGACGCGCGCTCAACGAGGACCTGATCCGCGGCCGCTCCATCGAGGGCGTCTCCACCGCCGCCCTCTACGCCGCCTGCCGCAAGGAGGGCATCCCCCGGAGCTTGGAGGAGATTTCTGAGGTGTCTCGTGTCGACCGAAAGGAGATCGGCCGGACGTACCGCTACATCTCCCAGGAGCTCGGGCTGGAGATGCGGCCGGTCGACCCGAAGAAGTACGTCCCGCGATTCTCCTCGGAGCTGGAGCTGAGCGAGGAGGTCCAGTCGAAGGCGAACGAGATCATCGAGACGACCGCCGAGCAGGGGCTGCTCTCCGGGAAGTCCCCCACCGGCTACGCCGCCGCCGCCATCTACGCCGCGTCGCTGCTCTGTAACGAGAAGAAGACCCAGCGCGAGGTCGCCGACGTGGCGCAGGTCACCGAGGTCACCATCCGGAATCGGTACCAAGAGCAGATCGAGGCGATGGGGATCCACAGCTAACGGCCTCGCGGAAGCGGCACGGTTTTTCTCCTCGACGTTCAATCGCGAGACATGCTGGTCTGCGGAACCCACCGCGGACTGTATCGGCTCGACGGACCGCACGACGACCCGACGCGGACGGCCGAGTGCGGCCGCGTCCACGAGGTCGCACCGAGCGGCGACGCGCGACTCGCCGCGACCGCGGACGGGCTGTTCCGGTCGCCGGACGGCGAGGACTGGCGACCGCTCGACGGCCCGGACGACCCCGTCTCCGTGCTCGCCGGCCCCGAGACCGTGTTGGTCGGGACCGGCGACGCCGACGTGCTGCGCGCGCGACCGGCGACCAACGGGTGGCGCTTCGACCTGGTCGGCGACCTCGGCGCGCACCCGCACGGCGACCGCTGGCGGGACCGCGCGCCGAGCGGGGCGCCGAGCGTCAGGACGCTGGCCGTCCACCCGGACGACGGCGTCCTCGCGGGGTTAGAGCCCGGCGGCGTCTACGCGTTCGCTGGCGACTTCTGGCGGCGGTACGGGGAGGGCGTCCACGACCTGCGCGTGCTCGGTGGCGGGGGCGTGGTCGCCGCCACCGGGAACGGGCTCTATCGGACGGACGGCGGCGACCGGTGGTACCGGCTCGATACCGACTTCTGGGACTTCTGGGCGAACTACTTCCGGGAGTCGGTCGTCCACGACGGCCGCCTCTACGCCAGCGCGAACCGCTGGGGACCGGAGGCGCCCGCGGGCGTGACCCTCTCGGCGGCCGCGGACGACCCCGCGTTCGACGCCGTCGCCGATCCGTTGCCCGCCGCCGATCCGGCGTTCGCGATCTCCTGGGCGGTCGTCGATGGGGCGCTCGTCGGCGGGACGATGCGGGTCGACGAGGACGGGTTCGCGCCCGAGGCGTCGGCCCCGCTGATCCGCCGCGAGGGCGACAAGTGGACCCTCGGGGCCGAACTCCCGGCCGGCGTCACGTCGCTCTCGACCTGACCGTCCCGCGCCGCGGGGCCGCGGCGGCGACACCGTCAAGTCCGACTCGCCCCTACGGTCGGCGAATGCGGCTCGACGAGTTCATCGAGTACGAGGCGAACGAGCGGGCCGAGCGGCGGCGCCTCGCGAGCGAGAAGGACTACGGCATCCTCGATCACCTCGACTCCTTCGAGCGGCGCTTCGACGAGCACGTCTCCGACGACGCCGTCGTCGGGAGCGTCTCGCCGTCAATCTTCGTCGGCCGCGCCGACTACCCGAACGTCTCGACCGGCCTGCTCTCGCCGGTCGGCCGCGAGGAGCGGGCCGAGGCGTTCGAGACCTCCGCCGCGTGGTACGAGGA
>NZ_NEWI01000180.1:0-4365 GCF_002135005.1 Halorubrum sp. SD612
CCGGACTGATCGTCTGCTCGACCGACGCGAAGGACGACCGGGTCGAGCCGCTGGGGCTGGTCGACGTCTCCGTCGACCGCAACGCGTTCGGCCGGCAGAAGGACTCCTTCGAGGCGAAGGTCCCGGTCGCCGGGCTCGACGAGCCGTTCCACGCCGTGTTCATCCGCGCGCCCGCCATCGACGACGTGGGCGACGGCGTCGAGACGCTCGCGACCGTCGACGGGCGCCCGGTCGCCGTGCGCGACGGCCCCGTCGTCGCCACCGCGTTCCACCCGGAGCTCACCGACGACCCGCGGATCCACGACCTCGCCTTCTTCCCCGAGCGGGAGGTGGTCGCGTGAGCGATCCGACCGAGGGCGACGGTCCGAGTCTCGAACCCGACGAGGACCCGGACGTTCCGTCAGAGGCCGTCCTCGACGAGCTGTTCGCGACCATCGAGGCCCGGAAAGAGGAGCTGCCCGAGGGGTCGTACACGGCCTCGCTTTTCACCCACGAGAAGGGGGAAAACGCCGTCTTAGAGAAGATCGGCGAGGAGACGACGGAGGCGATCCTCGCGGCGAAAGACGACGACCGCGAGGAGCTCACCTACGAGAGCGCCGACCTCGTCTACCACCTGCTCGTGCTGTTCGCGATGAAGGACCTCGACGTCGACGACCTCCGCGAGGAGCTCCGCGACCGGTTTTAGGACCTAGCGCTCGCGTTCGAGCTCGCGGTCGATGTCGTCGAGCGCCTCCGTCTCTAACTCCTCGCCGATGCGGCGCTCGAACTCGTCCTCGCTGATCCGTCCCTCGACGTACTGCTCTCGGAGGCGGTCCTGTCGGCTGCTGCTGGTGCCGACCGAGGTCGACGAGCCCGAACCGATCGAGTCGAGCGAGTCGGTGCCGATCGAGTCCTCGCCGTCACCGAGGAGCCACGAGCCGGCTTTGTAAGCGACGTAGACGATTCCGGCGAGGACTGCCAAGGAGACGATCCCGGAGACGACTGCTGACACGAGACCCAAGATCGCCGAAACCACGCTCACGACGACGCTGACCCCGACCAACACCGCGATCGCGATCGCCGCGTAGTAGAGGGCCTTCTTCCCGTCCATGCCCCGGAATCGGGCGGCCGGCCGCAAATACCTTCTCCCGCGGATCCGCGGCGATGCGATCCGGGAGCGGTCGCCGTCGGAACGGTCGATCGCTACGGGGGCGGTTTTGAACGATTTCGGGAGTGGGTATCTCAGATCGGCGGCTTTGATGTAGCATTTAAATAGCCGTGAGCGACGGCGGCGATCGCTTATAAATGCGGCTGCGGTCGGCGCGCCTGCGAGCGGCCGGAGCGAAGCGGAGGCCGCGAGCCAGTCCGCGAGGGAGTCGCTGGCGGCTGTAGCCGCCAGCGACGAGGCTGGGGAGGCGTGAGGTGCTGTGCGGTTGCGGTGCGGGGTGGGACTCAAAGGGGCAGTCGCGATAGCGAAGCACGCCGCAGCAAGCAGCGTGGCGCTGCGCGCCACGGGCAGCCGGCGGCGAAGCCGCCGGCGACACCGCAAGGAGCGAGTGAAACGAGCGACTGAGGAGCACAGCAAGGCGCGCGAGCCGTCGCGACTGGGGCTTTGAATGCGTTCACCACAGCAGCGTCGATCATTTATAAACAGCCGACAGCAACTCTCCGATTCTCTTTATAAATGGCCTCACTCACGACTTACGATACCTACTCCCGCTATCGCTCGTCGCCGCGTCTGTGCTGACCCGGTCCGAAATCGTATTCGCTGCGGGCTTCAACGCGGCCGCAGCCGCGGGCGAGACTTCCGGTTGGTCGGAGGCGGCGACCGCGAACTTTTGTCCGGGCGGCCGAACGCTCCACGTGAACGACGCCGTGAGCGACACCGACTCGGCCGGATACGGCGAGGGAGAGCGCTCGACCCGCAGAGCGGTGCTTCGGCGGAGCGGGTCGCTCGCGGTCGGCGCGGTCGCGGCGACCGCCGGCTGTGTCGACCGCGGGGGAGACGGGACGGGCGGAGAGCGCCTCGACCGCGATCCCGCCGATCCGCCGCTCGTCGCGCACCGCGGGTTCGCGGCCGAGAACCCGGAGAACACGGTCGCGGCGGTCGAGGCGGCGACCGCCGTGGTCGACCGGGTCGAACTCGACGTGCGCCGCTGCGGCACGGGCGAACTGGTCGCCTTCCACGACGCGACGCTCGACCGGGTGACGGACGCGACCGGACGGGTGGACGAGACGCCCTACGAACGACTCGCAGACCTCTCCGTCGAGGGCTCGGGCGAGCCGGTGCCGACGCTCGCCGACGCGCTCGACGCGGTCCCCGCGGACGCGCGGATCGTGCTCGACCTGAAAGAGCGGGGGGTGGCGGCGGACGCCGTCCGGGTCGCCGCGAGTCGAGAGTTCGGCCTCGCCGTCGCGAGCGACGACCCCGCGGCGATCGAGGCGGCGAACGCGGCTGATCCGACCGTGTCGACCGTCTACGGCGTCCGCGAGTCGGTCCCGGCGCGGCTCCTCCGACCGCTGCTTCCGGGGCCTCGCGACGGCCCGCGGCCGCCGAGCCGGGCGTATCCGCCCCAAGACGTGGCCGGTATGGTCGAAACGGCGACCGGTCTGGGCTGCGCGGCGGTGTCGCCGCGGTACGAGCTGTGTCTGCGGACCGACGTCGTCCGGCGTGCGACGGACGCCGGGCTGCGCGTGCTGCCGTGGACCGTCTCCTCGCTCCGCGAGTACGAGGCGGTGGCGGCGGTCGACGGCGTCGACGCGGTGGTGTCGGACGTCTCCCGCGGGACCCGGGGGACGTGACGACCGAGGCGAACGTGTGGCGGGCGGGCGGCAGAAAGGTTATTCCTCCGGCTCACCTCGCCCGAGGAAATGGACCGAGACGCCGACGAGCGCGCCGACGCGCGGGGAGCCGAGCGAGCGGAGACCGGCCCGACCGAAGCGGCCAGCGGGACGACCGCGAACCGCGTCGACCGCCGGACGGTCCTCGGGGCGCTCGCGGGCGCCGGGAGCGCCGCGGTCGCCGGCTGCTCGGGCTCGCAACCGGAGGACGCGGCGACGACCGGCCTCGATCCGGACCGGCTCGACGAGCTCGCGGCGCGGTTCGCGCCGACGCTGTACTTCGACGCCGCGGAGCCGTGGTTCCCGACCGACCCGCGCCCGTACGCGGTCGAGGAGGACGGCGAGACGGTCGTCGACGGGTTCGCGGCGTTCGACGGCTACCACGAGCGGTACGACGAGGCGGGCGAGCCGCCGAACCCGACGGTGTTCTACAACGGGATGCGGTACGAGGACTCCCCGCTCGCGGTCGTCCAGTTCTGGTTCTACTCCGCGTTCGACCAGTTCACGGCGAACTTCCACTGGCACGACTGGGAGGTGCTCCACGCCTTCGTCGACCTCGACACCGGCGACCCGCAGCTGTACGTCGCCAGCTCGCACTCGCGGAGCGTCCCGAACAACGAGTTCCTCGACCCGGACGTCGTTCCCCGGATCCTGCCCGAGCTCGGCTCGCACTCCAGCACGCTCTCGGTCAACGAGATCCCCGACGGCTTCCGGCGCGTCGGCGAGGAGGGGCTGCTCGCGGACATCACGAACACCACGATCGACACGGTGGAGGACCTCCTCGGGGTCCCGATCGCGTACGGGCTCCCCCGCGACGAGGGGGCGCGGCTGCCGTTCGTCGTCCCCGAGTACGAGGGCGAGCCGATCTACGACCACCCCGACCTCCCGTCCGTCACCGAGGCGTCGCTGGTCGACGGGGACCTGACGATACGCTCGCTCGACGCGCTGCGCTCGCCGCCGACCGACCTCCCGCTCCGAGAAACCGGGATCGCCTACCGATACGGCGGGCGGTCGGGCGAAGACGGGACCGCCGACGGCGACGGGACCGGCGAAGACGGGACCGCGGACGCCGACGACGCCGCGCTCGCCGACGAGGTCGCCGAGTCGGTCGTCGAGTACGACCTCGTCGAGAGCGCCGATCTGGAGGATATCTCGGCGTTCACCGGTCCGCAGCTCAGCTTCGAGTTCGCGGTCCCCGAGGCCGTCGAGGACGCCGTCGCGGGCCACATCACGACGACCGGCGTCCCGTGGGAACAGCCGCGCTACGAGAACCCCGCGCTCGACGTCACCGCCGGGAACCACCGCTCCGAACTTGCGGCCCGGTACGACGCCATCGCCGACGACGAGTCGTTCGGCGCCGAGGCGGCCGGCGCGCTCGATTCCGTCGTCGCCCGCGTCACGCGGGCGACCGAGAGCGACGAGGCGCCGGACGGCGAGGGGCTGACGACGACCGGGGCGAGGCGCGAGGCGTCCGTGCTGACCGAGCGCGCCCCCGAGGCGGGGCCCGCGCTCCGCGGCGGCGGCGCGGCGGCGCACGCGCTCCCC
>NZ_NEWI01000181.1:0-4340 GCF_002135005.1 Halorubrum sp. SD612
CCCATCTCGTAGTCGAGGCAGGGGCGGTCGCGCCCCTCGTACTTGTGGTCCGAACAGCCGCGCAGCCGGTACTCGTCGCGGACCGCCTTCACCACGGTCTCGACGCGGCCCACGTCTGTGAACGGGCCGTACGCGACCGCGCCCGCCTCGGGGTCGCGGGTCACCTCGATCCGGGGCACCTCGTGGTCCGAGAAGGCGACCAACGGGTACGACTTGTCGTCCTTCAGCCGGACGTTGTACCGCGGGCGCAGCCGCTTGATGAGGTTCGCCTCGAGCAGCAGCGCCTGCGTCTCCGTGTCGGTGACCGCGAACTCGACCCGGTCGGCGCGCTCGACCATCCCTCGGATCCGGCCCGAGCGCGGGTCCGCGTACGACCGCACCCGGTCGCGGAGGTCGAGCGCCTTCCCGACGTACAGCGTCGTCTCCCCCGCCCGGAACTGGTAGACGCCCGGCTCCGTCGGGACGTCTCGGGCCCGCTCGCGCACCGCGCCGGCGTCCATCGGTCTCGGATCGCTGTAGCCGCCCGACGCCATTGAACGCTGCGGGGACGAGCCGAAGCGAGGTCACGGTCCGTTCATGTCACTTCGCGAACTGGGTAGTTATCAAACCTGAGTCACGGGGAGAACCGTTTATGCCGATGCTTGGGGGAGAGGGAAACAGATATGACGGGAGTTCGAGGGCTGTTACGGCGCGTGCTCGGGCGGGGAGGTGACTCCCGGTCGGTCCCCGACGGGGGCGTCGTCGTCGGGGAGCCCGCGGGGACGGACGACGCGACGGTCCCGGCCGGCGAGTCCGGTGGCCCGAGCGACGAGGAGTACAGCGTCACCGAGGCGGACGGCGTGGACCGGACCAAGACCTTAGGGGGTGCCGGCTTCGCCGAGGTGTTCAACGCCACGGGCGTCCCGACGTTCATCCTCGACACCGAGGGGAACGTCGCCGAGTGGAACGAGTCGCTCGCGGCGCTCACCGGCGTCGACCGCGCGGACGCCCTCGGCCACGACTACGCCTCGGAGCTATTCTACCCCGACGGTCGGCGCGCCGACACACTCGCGGACAAGGTGCTCGACGCGCCCGAGGACGCGGACGAGGTGTACGATGTCGAGCGGTCCGGATCGGCACGGATCCGCTACCGCGACACGAGCACGATGGTCGACCGCCACGGCGAGGAGAAGCACATCGAGTTCACCGCGACCCCGATGTACGACGGCGACGAGTTGGTCGGCGTGACTGAGGTCGTCATCGACCGCACCGAGAACGTCAACGAGCGCGAGGCGACGGCGGAGCTGGTCGCCGAGATCCGCCAGACCGCCGAGGAGATCGGGGAGGGAAACCTAGAGGCCCGCGCCGTCTGCCGCGAGGAGTGCGAAATTCTCAACGCAGAGCTGTTGAGCGTCATCGGCGTCGTAAACCGGATGGCGGAGAACCTCCAGACCCTCTCCGAGAGCGTCCACGAGAAGGCGCGCGACCTCGACGGCACCGTCGAGGAGGCGAGCGCCGCGGCAGCCGACATCGCCGAGAACGTCGACGAGCAGAACGAGCTCTTAGAGGAGAGCGTCTCGGAGATGCAGTCGTTCTCCGCGGGGATGGAGGAGGTCGCGGCGACGGCTGACCAGGTCGACTCCGCCGCGGTCGCGGCCGCCGACGCCGCCGACGAGGGGTTAGACGCCAGCGAGGACGCCCGCGAGGCGACCGAGGACGTGGTGGAGATCGGCGACGAACTCGTCGAGAGCGTCGGCGCGCTCTCCGAGCGCATGGACGACATCGAGGAGGTCATCGAGGTCATCTCCGACGTGGCCGAGCAGACGAACCTGCTCGCCCTGAACGCCAACATCGAGGCCGCCCGCGCCGGCGAGGGCGGCGACGGCTTCGCGGTCGTCGCTGAGGAGGTGAAGAAGCTCGCCGACGAGACCCGCGGCTACACCGAGGAGATCACGGAGAGCCTCGACAAGCTCCAGGCGCAGTCCGCGGAGACCACGACCGCGGTCGAGCGCTCGCACGACCGGATCGAGGACGCGGGCACCGAGATCGAGACGGTCCTCGACTCGCTCGAAGAGATCGCTGACGCGGTCGACGAGGCGGCCGCGGGCGTCGCGGAGGTCGCGCGCACCACCGACGACCAGGCGGCGACCGTCGAGGAGCTCACCTCGTCGCTGGAGGCGGTCCGCGAGCGCTCCGACCGCACCGAGGAGGCGACCGAACGCATCGTCGACGCCACCGACGACCAAGAGGCGGCCGTCGACGAGCTGATCGCCCGCGTCGAGCAGCTCGACGCGCGGTAATCCCGGCGCGCCCCGTCGCCTGCGACGACCCCTCGACCCCGTCCGCTTCTCCCGCGTTTCGTTCTCGCCCCGCCGAACGTTTAACCCCGCTCAACCCCCAGAATTCGTATGTCCGTTACGCCGCCCGGACCGCTGGGCGACCCCCTGTTCGGCAACGGTCGCCAGTTCGCCGACGACCCCTTCGGCTTCCTCCGCGCCTGCGCCGACAGCTACGGCGACGTGGTGCGGCTCGATCTCGGTCCCCGAGAGACGTACCTGCTCACGAACCCCGCCGACGTCGAGCGCGTGCTCGTCGCCGACGCCGAACGCTACCGCAAGCCGCAGTTCGGCGACGACGCGATGGACACGCTGCTCGGCGACGGCCTCCTGATGAGCGAGGGCGAGACGTGGCAACGCCAGCGCCGGCTGGCGAACCCCGCGTTCCACAACCGCCGGATCGGCGCGCTCGCCGGGGTGATGGCCGACCACGCCGAGTCGCACGTCGCGGACTGGGCGGACGGCGACGTCGTCGACATCCAGCTGGAGTTAGCGCGGCTCACCGTGAGGATCATCGTCACCGCGATGTTCGGCGCCGACATCGACGACGAGGAGGTGAAGACGGTCCAGGAGAACCTCGAACCGCTCGGCGCCCGGTTCGAGCCCGACCCGCGCCGGTACCTGATCCCCGACTGGGTGCCGACCCGCGAGAACCGCGAGTTCGACGCCGCGATCGACACGCTCGAATCGGTGATCGACGACATCGTCGCGCGCCGCCGCGGCACGGAGCGCGACCCGAGCGTCGACCCCGCCGGCCCGGACGGCACCGGCGTCCGCGGGCCGCCCGGCGACCCCGACGCGGATCTCCCGATGGACCTCCTCTCCGTCCTGCTCCGCGCCCGCGACCGCGGCGAGCAGACCGACGAGAACCTCCGCGACGAGCTGGTGACGATGCTGCTCGCCGGTCACGACACGACCGCGCTCGCGCTGACGTACACGTTCTACCTCCTCTCGAACCATCCCGAGGCCCGCGAGCGGGTCGAGAGCGAGGCCGAGGCGGCCGTGAGCAGCGGTCCCCTGACCGCGGCCGCGGTCCGCGACATGGACTACACCGAGCGCGTGCTCAACGAGTCGATGCGGCTCTACCCGCCGGTCTACACCCTGTTCCGCGAGCCGAAGCTCGACGTGAAACTGGGGGGGTATCGGATCCCGGAGGGCTCCGCGCTGATGGTGTCGCAGTGGGCGATCCACCGGTCCGGGCGCTGGTACGACGACCCCGAGGCGTTCGACCCCGACCGCTGGGCGCCCGAGCGCCGCAGCCAGCGCCCCCGGTTCGCCTTCTTCCCGTTCGGCGGCGGCCCGCGCCACTGTATCGGGAAGGCGTTCTCGCTGCTGGAGGCGAAGATCATCCTCGCGACCGTCTGCTCGCGGTTCGACCTCGACTACGAGGGGCCCGACCTCTCCCTGCGCGGATCGCTGACGATGCACCCGAACCACCCGGTGCCGATGCGGATCCGCGAGCGCTGAGGGATGGCCGGCGACGAGGCGGAGTCGTACTGCGCCCGCTGCGGCGAGCCCCTCTCGCGGGGCCTCGTCGCGGGCCAGCAGCGCGCCTGCTGTCTCAACGCGACTCCGATCGCCGGCGTCTGCCCGACCCACGGGCCGGTGGGGCCGCACCACGCGGTCGAGGAACCGAACGCGGTCGACGACGCGTAGCCGGTCCGACGGTAGTTTATTATTTATAAATCACTACCTCTTCGGCCGGCGCGTGCCTGCGAGCGGCCGACAGGCCGCGAGCCAGCACGCGCGAGGGAGTCGCCCGGCCGGAGCGAAGCGGGGGCCGGGCGACGAGGCTGGGGAGGCGTGAGGTGCGGTCGCGGTGCTGTCGGGTGGGGCTCGAAGGGGCAGCCGCGAGGACGAAGCACACCGACGTAAGCACTGGAAGGAGCGAGCGACTGAAGCGCGTGGTTCGAGAGAGCGAAGCTCTCTCGTCATCGCCAGAAATCAGAGATTTCTGGCTAGCAGTCAGAATCCGAAGGATTCTGACGACATCCCGAAAATCTCCGATTTTCGGGCGACAGCGAG
>NZ_NEWI01000182.1:0-4301 GCF_002135005.1 Halorubrum sp. SD612
CGTCGCGGCCGACGCCGAGCGGCTGAAGGCCGTCCGCGACCGGGCCGCGGCGCTGGTCGAGCGCGCCGAGGAGAGCGAGGTCCCGGCCGAGGCGCTGGAGGGGCTCGCGTGATCCTCGCGGTCGCGGGCGGGAAGGGCGGCGTGGGGAAGACGACGCTCGCGTACAACGTCGCCGCCGAACTCGACGGGGTCGTCGTCGACGCCGACCTCGGGATGGCCGACCTGCCGGACGGCCGCGGCCCCGACCTACACGACGTGCTCGCGGGCGCGGCGGACCCGATGGAGACGGTCCGCCCCGGTCCGGTCGACATCGTTCCGTGCGGGCGAACGCTCGCGGGCGCTCGCGCTGCCGACCTGACGCGGTTGGAGGGCGCGGTCGCCGCGGTCGAACGCGAGTTCGGGACCGTCGTCCTCGACTGTCCCGCGGGGCGACGCGCGGACGCGGGCGTGCCGCTCGCGGTCGCGGACGCCTGCCTCCTCGTCGTCTCGCCCCGGGCGTTCGCGCTGGCCGATGCGATCCGTACCCGGGAGCTCGCCCGCGAGCTCGACGCCGGGCTGGTCGGCTGCGCGGTCAACCGCGTGACCGAACCGCCGCCGGTCGACGCCATCGGCGACGCGCTCGGGGCGCCGGTCGAGGTGGTCCCGGCCGATCCGCGCGTCGGGCGGTCGGTCGCGGGGGAGCGTCCGGTCGCGGACGCCGCCCCCGACAGCGAGGCCGCGGCGGCGGTCAGGGCGCTCGCGCGGCGAGTCCCGGAGTGAGGAGCGCGAGGCGGGCGAGCAGGGGAGACGCGCAGCGACACCGGGTCTTTTTACTCCGGTCGTCCCGTCGGCGAGAGCGATGATCAGGGTCGCGCTCCTCGTCGGCGTCGCCGCCGTCGCCGCGCTCGCTGTCTCGGTGGGGCCGCTGTACGCGGCCGACCGCTTCCGGGACCTGCGGGAGCCGACGGACGCGGAACGGGCGCAGATCGCGGCGCTGGCGGAGCCGGGCGGGCTCGACGTCGACCGGATCGCGATCGAGTCCGTCGCGGGCAACGACGGCGCGGGCGACGGATCGGAGGCGGGGACGCCCGGTCCCGCAAGGGTGGCGGTCAGGGGGCCCCCCCGTCGTCGGGTGCTGTTCCTCACGGAAGACGTGTTGACCGACCTCGACGAGGACGTCGCCGTCGGGCTGCTCGCGGCGGAGGCCGGGCGGGTCGCGGCGTACTACGCCGAGTTCCGCGCCGTCGCCGTCGGGGCCGTGCTGGCGGCGCTGGCGGCGGTCGTCACGGCGCTCGTTCCGTTCCAGTCGGGCTTCGGCGCCGTCGTCGCCGTCGGGATCGTCTCCTTCTGGGCCGGTCGGCGGGTCCAGTACGCCGCCGACTCGCGCGCGGCGGACGCGGTCGGCGCCGACCGGGTCGCCGACGCGTTCGAGCGCGTCGCGGAGCGTCGCGGCGTCGAGCCGGAAACGGGGGACTGGTCGACGTGGTTCGAGGTCCAGCCGCCGCTCGGCGATCGGATCGAGCGGCTCCGCGACCGGGCGGCAGAGGAGGGGTAACGGACGGAGGAGAGTCGGCGCGAGCCGTCGGCTCAACTCCGCGATCGCTGGGCGACCGCGGCGTCGGGGTCGACGCGAACGTCGTACTCGGCGACGGTGATCGAGACGTCGACGTCGGTGTCGGTTCGCCCGGAGACGAGTTCGTTCAGGGCGTCAGGGTCGACGTGGTCGTACAGCACGACGCCCTCGTCGCGCAGGTCGATCGGGTCGACGTCGGCGAGTTCGGCGATCGCCTCGACGACGGCGAGGCTGGGGGCGGGACCGTCGCCGCCGTGAGGGACGCGAGCCGTCTCCGGTACCGAGCCGGAATCGCTCGATCCGGCCGTTGCGCTGCTCATGGCCGTGATACGCCGATACGGTATATAACTCGGTCGCTCGGCTTATCAGAAACGATTCTCGCCGGGCGGTCCGCTCCCGGAACCGTTACCAACCAGCCGCACGCGTGTAGAGACAACTCGAATGCGACTCCCGGAACGACAGCTCGCGGTCCTCGAGGCCGCGAGCGCGACGGACGAGCGAACGGTGGCGGAGATAGCCGCGGAGACTGACCTGAAGCCGGAGACGGTCGCGGGCGCGGCCTTCGACCTCGCCGACGAGGGGCTCGTCGCGGTCGGCTCGACGACCGACGAGACCCTCGATCTCACCGACGAGGGGCGGTCCTACGTCGAGGCGGGGCTTCCCGAGACGCGGCTCTACCGGGCCGGGCTCGGTGCGGGCGCCGACGCCGAGCCGGCCTCGATGGGAGCGGTCATCGGCGAGGCCGAACTGGACGGTCCCGAGGTCGACATCGCGCTCGCGAACTTCGCGCGCAAGGGGTTCGGGAGCGTCGACGGCGGCGAGCTCTCGGTCGACCCGGGCGCGGATCCGGACGCCGACCCCGAGGCGACGGCGCTCGCGGCGCTCGCGGACGCCGGCGGTGAGGGCGAGGGCCTCGACGTCGACGCGCTCGACGTCGACGAGGCGGTGATCGATCGGCTCGACTCGCGCGGGCTCGTCTCGGTCGGCGAGTCCGTCACGCGGACGGTGCGGCTCACCGACGACGGCGTCGACGCGCTGATGACCGGCGTGGAGGCGACGGAGACAGTCGGGGCGCTCACGCCCGAGCTCCTCGCGAGCGGCGAGTGGCGCGACGCCGAGTTCGCCGAGTACAACGTCGAGGCCGAGGCGGAGACGGCCCGCGGCGGCCGCAAGCACGTCCTCCGCCGGACCGCCGACCGCGTGAAGGACGTGCTCGTCGGCATGGGGTTCCAGGAGATGGAGGGCCCGCACGCCGACGCCGACTTCTGGATCAACGACTGCCTGTTCATGCCGCAGGACCACCCGGCGCGGACCCACTGGGACCGGTTCGCGCTCGACGTGGACCCGATGGAGTCGATTCCGGACGAGCTGATGGCCCGCGTCGAGGCGGCCCACCGCGACGGCTGGGGAGTCGACGGCGACGGCTACCACTCGCCGTGGTCGGCCGACTTCGCCCGCGAGGTCGCGCTCCGCGGTCACACCACGTCGCTGTCGATGCGATACCTCTCCGGCGTCGCCGGCGCCGAGCTGGAGCCGCCGCAGCGCTACTTCTCGGTCGAGAAGGTGTACCGCAACGACACGCTCGACCCGACGCACCTGCTCGAGTTCTTCCAGATCGAGGGATGGGTGATGGCGGAGGACCTCTCCGTGCGCGACCTGATGGGCACCTTCGAGGAGTTCTACCGGCAGTTCGGGATCACGGACATCCGGTTCAAACCCCATTATAACCCCTACACCGAGCCCTCCTTCGAGCTGTTCGGCGAGCACCCGGAGACGGGCGAGGAGATCGAGATCGGCAACTCCGGCGTCTTCCGCGAGGAGGTCACCGGCCCGCTCGGCGTCGACTGCGACGTGATGGCGTGGGGGCTCGCCCTCGAACGGCTGGCGATGCTCACCACCGGCGCGGAGGACATCCGCGACCTCCACGGAACCTTGGCCGACATCGACTTCCTGCGGAACGCGGAGGTGAGCTACTGATGCCCGTCGTCGACATCGACCCCGACGAGCTGCGCGAGCTCACCGGCCACGAGGAGAAGGAGGACGGGGAACTCAAAGACGACCTGTTCGGGCTCGGCTTAGAGTTCGAGGGCGAGACCGACGACGGCCAGTTCCAGTTCGAGTTCGCGCCCGACCGCCTCGACCGGCTCTCCGTCGAGGGCGTCGCGCGCTCGCTGCGCTACCACTACGGCGACGCCCGCGGCGTCTACGTGCCGAACGCGAACGACGCCGAGTGGACCATCGAGGTCGACGAGTCGGTCCCCGCCGAGCGGCCGTACGTCACCGGCGCCGTGGTCCGCGGCGTCGACCTCGACGAGGCGGCGCTGGAGTCGCTGATCCAGCTCCAAGAGAAGCTCCACGCGACGATGGGCCGCGGCCGCGCGAAGGGCGCGATCGGGATCCACGACCTCGCGATGGTGAAGGGCGCGCCGCTCCAGGAGGGCGCGGAGCCGTCGGTCACCTACCGCGGCGTCGACCCCGACGGGGACGCGTTCGTCCCGCTCGACGCGAACGACGAGCTGACGCCCGCCGAGGTCCTGACGGAGCACGACACCGGGACGACTTACGCCGACCTCGTCGAGGGCCTCGACCGCTACCCGGCGATCTACGACGAGCTCGGCCTCTTCTCGTTCCCCCCCGTCATCAACGGGAAGCGCACCGAGGTGACGACCGGCTCCCGCGAGCTGCTCGTCGAGCTCACCGGCACCGACCAGTGGACGATCGACCGGATGTGCAACATCATCTGTTACGC
>NZ_NEWI01000183.1:0-4301 GCF_002135005.1 Halorubrum sp. SD612
CGCGCAGATGTCCGTCGCGTACAACCCGACCGGGCAGGCGGCGGACACCGCCATCGTGGGGATAACCTACGGCCTCCCGGGCGCGGCGACGACGGCGCGGGTGACGGAGCTCCAGACCCGCAGCGTCGACGTCGTCGACTCCGTGCCGGGCAACGAGGCGGGCGAGAACGCGATCCTCTTCGGTGACGGCGTCCTCCAGTCGGAGATCACCGCGCTGCTCACCGACACCGCTATCATCGTCTTCCCGGCCGCGCTGGTCCTGATCGTCGGGTTCCTGATCTTCTCGTACCGCGACCCGTTCGACATGGCTATCGGCCTCTCCGCGCTCCTCCTGTCGCTGCTGTGGACCTTCGGCTTCATGGAGTACGCAGGGATCCCGTTCTCGGACTCGCTCGTGACGGTGTTCCCGCTGTTGCTCGCGGTCGGGATCGACTTCGGGATCCACATCGTCAACCGCTACCGCGAGGAGCGGGCGACCGGGACCGGGATCGAGGCGTCAATGCGGACGACGACGGACCAGCTGCTCATCGCCTTCCTGCTCGTCACGATCACCACGGTGTTCGGGCTCGTCTCCAACGTGGTGAGCCCGTTCGACCCCAACCGCGACTTCGGGATCGTCGCGGCCGCCGGGATCTCGTTCACGCTGGTGATCTTCGGCGTCTTCCTCCCGGCCGCGAAGGTCCTCTCTGACCGCTGGCGCGAGCGGCTCCCGATCCCGGAGTTCGGCACCAGCGCCCTCGGCGCCGGCGGGTCGCGGATCGCCCGTGTCCTCCGCGTCGGCGTCGACCTCTCGCGGATCGCCCCGGTCGCGGTCGTCGCGCTCCTCCTCGTCGGCGGCGCGGTCGGCGGCGCCTACGGCACGGGCGTGAACACGGAGTTCTCGGAGGAGGCGTTCTTTCCGGACCAGGACAGGCTGGAGACGTACGCCGACCTGCCGGAGCCGTTCGCCCCGACGGAGTACACGTTCCTCGACGTGTTGACCCTCTTCGAGGAGGAGTTCGAGCAGGACTTCGTGGGGTCGGTGACGCTGTACGTCGACCAGTCGGTGCGGGACGACGACGCCCTGGAGCTGATCGATCGGACCACACGGAACCCGCCGGACACCTTCGCGACGACCGACGAGCGGCGCGCGCAGGCGACGAGTATCGTCACCGTGATCGACGACCGGGCGGCGCAGGACCCCGAGTTCGCGGCGCTGGTCGAGCGCAACGACCGCCTCGGCAACGGCGTGCCGGACCGAAACGTCGACGAGGTGTACGACGCGCTCCTCGACTCTCCGGCGGGGGGGCAGGCCCGCGGCTACGTCGCGGCCGACCGCGGGAGCGCGCGTATCGACTACACGATAGAGCCGGGCGTCGACAACTCCGAGGCGGTCGCGGACGTCCGCGAGCTCGCCGAGCGCACGCCGCTGGAGGCCGTGCCGACCGGCTCGCTCGTCGTCAACGAGGCCGTGATCGACCTGCTGACGGAGTCGGCGATCCGGAGCCTCTTCGCCGCCTTCGGGCTCACGGCGCTGTTCCTGGCGCTGTCGTACGCCTACCTGGAGGGGAAGGCCGTCTACGGTCTCCTCAACCTCGTCCCCGTCCTCGTCACGGTCGGGCTGCTCGTCGGCTCGATGCGGCTGTTCGACATTCCGCTGACGCCGATCAACGCGCCGATCCTCTCCGTCTCGATCGGGCTCGGCGTCGACTACACCGTCCACTTCGTCCACCGGTTCGTCGACGAGTACAAGGCCGGCCTCCCGATCGGGGAGGCGCTGGACGTCACCATCGCCGGGACGGGCGGCGCGCTCACCGGCAGCATGCTCACCACGGTCTCCGGGCTCGGCGTCCTGTGGCTCGCGGTGATCCCCCTGCTCCGCGACTTCGGCGTCCTGCTCGCGCTGGGCGTCTTCTACGCGTACCTCTGTTCGATCCTGCTGGTCCCCTCGCTCGTCGTCGTGTGGGACCGGTACGGCGGGTACGTCGGCCTCGGCCTCGACGACGGGCTCCGGGGCTCGGGCGCCGAGAGCCGTCGCTAACCGTCGGAACGGTCCGCGAGAGAACGAAGATAGACGGCGGGACCGGCTCAGCCGACGACGCCGACGAGCAGTTGGACGGTGACGAGGACGAGGAACGCGGCGCCGGTCGCCAGGGTCCCCGCTGCGACGCCGTGGGCGTTACCGAGTCCGCGGCTCCGGGTCGCGAAGTACGCGCCGAGGAAGACGAAGCCGACGAGCAGCAGTCCGACGGTCAGGTACGCGACCGTCACCAGCGTCCCGGCGAGCCCTTCCGGGATTCCGAAGCTGCCGACGCCGAGGAGGATGCTCCCGCCGACGAGGACGGTGATGCCGACGAACGAGACCGCCCACACGGCCGGCGTCCGGGCGATGTCGCCGAGCTTCCCGACGATCGCCTCGTAGCGTCCGCCCGCGTCGTCGCGGCCGGGTGCGACCCGCTTCGCCCCGATCTCCGCGACTGCGACGAACGTAGCGACGACGAGGAGGCCCATCAGCCCCGTACTCAAGAGGGTGAGTGATGTCATGGATTTCCGTTGTTATGGGCTCCGTTCGCGCGTACAAATACCCTTCGACGCGTTGCGCCTCCTCCGCGCGGGACCCCTGTCGACGGGTCGCTCGGGCGGCGCGCTCGGGGTTTCGCACGCCCCGATCCCCCGTTCCGCTACACAAGAGATAAGTGTACCATCGCTAAGGGTGGTACAAGAGCAGACAGACGAACATGATAGATCCAGTTATCCTACAACAGGGGAGCGACTGGCGCGCACAGGCGGAGGTCTTCGACGAGATCTTCTTCGTCTTCCTCGCGCTCGGTACCCTCGTCGGCACCATCGTCGTGGCGTACACGCTGTGGAACGTGTACAAGTACCGCGACGACGGTGACCGGTCGGACGAGGAGTTCGACGCGCCGGTGGTCGGCGAACTCCCGACGGGACAGGGCGGTCCGAAAGCGAAGAAGCTCTTCCTCTCGTTCGGGTTGAGCGCGATCGTCGTCATCAGCCTCGTCGTGTATTCGTACGGGCTGCTCCTCTACGTCGAGGAGGGACCGGACACCGACGCGGAGGGGGACATCGAGATCACGGTCGAAGGCTACCAGTACGGCTGGGCGTACGAGTACCCGAACGGCCACACCGAACGGGGCGAACTGATCGTGCCCGCTGACCAGCGGATCGACATCAACGTGACGTCCAGGGACGTCTGGCACAACTTCGGCTCGTCGGACTTACGCATAAAGACCGACGCCATTCCCGGAGACTATAACGAGAACTGGTTCTCCGTGAGTTCCGAGGACGTCGCGGCGCAAGGCGGTGAGGCGACGTACCCCGTCGAGTGCTTCGAACTATGCGGTCCGGGCCACTCCGCGATGGAAGGACAAATAACTGTCATTCCGGAAGACGAGTGGGATGAGTGGTACGCTAACACCGGTAACAGCTCCGAAAGCGCCAGTATTGAGGCGTCCGGTCTCGGAGCCGGGATCCCGAGCGGGGTGAGCGCATGAGCGAACTACCACCGACGACCTCCGTCAAGCGCTGGCTAGTCACGACTAACCACAAGGACATCGGTATCCTGTACACGATCACCGCGCTGTTCTTCCTGCTGTTCGGCGGCGTGATGGCGCTGCTCATCCGCCTCCAGCTGTGGGACCCGACGAGCCAGATTCTCTCCGGGTTGGCGTACAACGAGGCCGTCACCGCCCACGGGCTGATAATGGTGTTCTGGTTCCTCTCACCGTTCGCCTTCGGGTTCGCGAACTACTTCGTGCCGCTTCAGATCGGCGCGGACGACCTCGCTTTCCCGCGGCTGAACGCGCTCTCTTACTGGCTGTACCTGTTCTCGGGCGCGCTGCTCGGGATCAGCTTCTTCCAGGGCGGTACGCTGACCGCCGGCTGGACGATGTACGCGCCGCTCAACGTGCCGATGTACACGCCCGGTATCGGGTCGACCGGCGCGATTCTCGCGCTCACGATGTTCATTATCGGCGTCACCGCGTCGACGGTGAACTTCCTCACCTCCATACATCACTCCCGTGCGGAGGGGATGGGCATCATGGACATGCCGCTGTTTTCGTGGTCGATCCTCGCGACGGTGTGGATGATGCTGTTCGCGTTCGCGGCGCTGCTCGGCGCGCTGTTGATCCTCGGCTCCGACCGGGTGCTCGGGAGCGTCTACTTCTCCGCGACTGAGGGCGGGGCCCTGCTGTGGAGCCACCTCTGGTGGTTCTTCGGCCACCCGGAGGTGTACATCGTCTTCTTCCCGGCGCTCGGGGTCATGCTGGAGCTGTTCCAGACGTTCTCCGGCCGACGCC
>NZ_NEWI01000184.1:0-4285 GCF_002135005.1 Halorubrum sp. SD612
CCTGATCGCCCGCGCGGTCGACGCGGCGCGCGCCGAGTCAGGCGAGCGCGACCCGACCGAGTGACCGGATCGGAACTCGCCGAACGCCCCGTTCGACGGATCGACACGAAGGCGCGAATACCGGCAGTCGACGGGTCCGAGAAAGGGTATTAGTTCGTCGAGTCCGTATGGTAGTTGCCGACGCACGTCGGCATCACATGCCACGCTGTGACCACTGCGGGTCGCACGTCTCGGACCGCTTCGCGCGCGTCTTCGCGGACGAGCGCGGCGACCTGAACGCGTGCCCGAAGTGCTCCGCGAACGCGGGCATCGCAGAGGTGTCCCGCGAGCGGACGCGAACCGGGGACTGACCGGCGAAACGCCGATCGGAGACCGAGCGCACGGAGAGCGGCCGCTCCGTCTCGACCCCGCTTCGGGCACATCCGTACTCACTTTGCGTTCGGACTCGGACGGCCGCCCGTGGCCGACAACTACGTGTACGTGATCGAGTGCGCCGACGGCACCCTCTACACCGGGTACACGACCGACGTCGAGCGCCGCGTCGCCGAACACGACGCCGGGGAGGGCGCGAAGTACACCCGCGGTCGGACGCCGGTGACGCTGCGCCACGTCGAGTCGTTCGACTCGAAGTCGGCGGCGATGTCGCGGGAGTACGCGATCAAGTCGCTGTCGCGCGCCGAGAAGGAGCGGCTGATCGACGACGAGTAGGGCCCAGTCCCGGAGCTACTCGACGAGCCGTTCGATCTCCGTGACGAGGATGCCGGTCGCGCCGACCGACCGCAGCTCGGAGATGGTCTCGAACACGTCGCGCTCGTCGACGACGGCGTGGACCGCCACCATCCCGTTGCCGTTCTCGTCGGCCTCGACGTCCATCACGGTCGGCCCGCCGAGCCCGGGGATCACGTCCTTCACCTCGTCGAGCCGCGCCTTCGGGGCGTTCATCATCAGGTAGCGCCGGCCGTCCGCCGCCAGCACGGACTCGAAGGCGGTCAGCACCTGCTCGACCTTCGGGTCGTCGACGACGTCCGGGCGGGCGAACAGCCGCACGGAGGAGTCGAGCACGTCGTCGATCACGGCCAGCCGGTTCACCTTCAGCGTCGTCCCCGTCGACGTGATGTCGACGATGGCGTCGGCCATGTCGACGTGGGGGGTGAGCTCCGTCGCGCCCGTCACGGTGACCACGTCGGCGTCGACGCCCACGCGGTCGAGGTACGCCTCCGTGACGCTCGGGAACTCGGTGGCGACCGTCTTCCCGGCCAAGTCCTCGACGACCTCGACCTCGCCGTCCTCCGGCGCCGCGAGGACGAGCTTACAGGAGCCGTAGCCTAAATCGAGGAGGTCCACGAGGTCGCCCTCGGTCGCCTCGCTCGCGGAGCCGACGACGCCGCCGGACTCGGCCGCCTGATCGAGGCCGGTGACGCCGAGGTCGGCGGCGCCGTCGCGGACGTACTCGGGGATGTCGGCCGCCCGCGCGAACAGCACCGTCACGTCCTCGTCGACGGTGTCGGCGTACAGCTGGCGGTCGGCGGTCTCCTCGACGTGGAGCCCGGCGCGCTCCAACAGCGAGAGCGTCGGCTCGTGTAGGCGGCCCTTGTTGGGGACGGCGATGCGCATACGCGACGACTCGCGGGGACAGGGGGAAACGTTTTCGTCCGGGGAGCGGCGGCGAGCAGCGACGCGAGATCGCTTATAAATAAACGCGGTGGCGCGTGCCTGTGAGCGCCCGGAGGGCGCGAACAGCACCGCGCGAGGGAGTCGGTCGCCGAGCGAAGCGACGGCGACCGACGAGGTTGGGGAGGCGTGAGGCTGCGGTTGCGGTCGCGGTCGGGTGGGACTCAAAGGGGCAGTCGCGAGGGCGGCGCAGACGACGTAAGCACCACAGGGAGCGAGTGAAACGAGCGACCGAGGAGCGCAACGAGTGTGCGTCGCCCTCGCGGCTGGGGCTTTGGCGGTGTTCGCCGCCGATCCACTAGCAGCCATTTATAAGCGAGCGACTGGGGCGTCGGAGACAATCACGGTTGCCGACTACACCCCGTAGTCCCGGAACCGACGAACCTCGACGTCGACGGGGAGGTCGTCGAAGTCGTCGTCCGCGCCGGCGACGAGCGTCGCGTCCCGCTCGCTCGCGAGCGCGACGGCGTACGCGTCAGCGAGCGAGATGTCCCCGTAGGCCTTCACCTCGGCCGCCAGCCGCCAGTCGGCCGACTCGACCGCCAACCCGCGCCGTTCGAGCGCGCGGAGGTCGCGGTCGGCCGCCCGCAGCGAGGCGTCCGTCGGCGCGTCGTCGACGCCCTCGAACCGCGCGACGAGGTAGAACACCTCGCCGGCGTTCGTCTCGGCGAGCGCTCCCGGTGACTCGCCGCCGAACACCTCGTTGAGGAGCCCGGCGACCGCCTCGTGGCCGGGTTCACCGTAGAGGTACGCGACGATCGCCTCGGTGTCGAAGACGTAGCCGCCACTCATTCGTCCGCTGACGGCCGAAGCCGCTCGGTTCGCTCGGCCTCGCGGCGCTCCTCCTCGTCTCGCAGCTCACGGAGCCGCTCCGTCGCCTCACCGCGCTCGTGTCCCTCGGCGTGGATCCCGTGAAGTTCGTCCGGCGAGGGGACCGGCTCGACGACGATCCGTCCCTCGTCCTCGTAGACGAACACCTCGCCGGGGGTCTCGATCCCGAACTTCTCGCGGAGCCCCTTCGGGATCGTGGCCTGGCCCTTCCGCGAGACGCGTACGACCGTCGGTTCACTCGTACTACTCGCCATCGTTAGTTGTACTTGAGGCTCCAGTATTACTAAATCCCCCGCCGACCGAGTAGCGTGCCTTCCCGCTCACCGACCGGCGTACTCGCTCCCGCTCGCGCCGAATCGCCGTCGTACCACCCAGTACGCGACGGGGAGACAGCCGACGAACGCGACCGGCCAGACGGTCAACTGCGAGGCCGGGTCGGGTGCCGAGACGAGGCTCCCGACCACTAGCCCGCCGAGACCGGCGACGACGGCGATCGCGGTGGCTCGCTCCCACCGGGACGGCGGGTACCGGCGGGAGCGCCCGCGGCGCCACCACAGCAGGTAGTAGGCCAACACGATCCCCGAGACCGGGGCGAGGACGCCCCAGAATCCCGGGTGGTCGCTTCCGCGGGCGTGGGCATCGAATTTGACCCACGCGCCGATCGCGATCCAGACGAGCAGGAAGCAGAGGACGCCGACGGCGACGAGGGGGGTGAGTTGGAGGGGCACGATTCAGCGTTCCGACCGCTCTGTGATGGTTCTTGTCCCCGAATAGTCTGTTAAACGTCTGTCTCCGCCGGGTGTTGGCTTCGACCCCCCGCCGATTTCGAATCGGCTGAGAGAGGATTCGAGCCGATCGCACCTCCCCGAGCGAACTCACCCGCCCACGGCGTCGACGCTGACCCAGTAGTACTCGTCCTCGTACGCGATGTAGGCGTTGTAACAGTCCGTATCCAGCAGCGCCGGGGAGCTCTCCGACGAGTAATACCCGTGGTCGTCGGTTCCGAAGTTGACCCCCTCGATCGCGGCCTCGAACTCCTCCTGTGCCGCGTCCGGGAGCGACTCGAATTCGCAGACCACACTGTCGCCTGGGTCCGACACCGGCGCTTCGACGCCGATCGTGTACCCCGCATCCACGCCGTCGTCTCCGCTGCCACTCGTCTCGTTGCTCTCGCCGTCGGACCTGTTGCTTCCACCGCCGGACTCGCTTTCGCCACCGCCCGTTCCCTCGTCTCTACCGAGTAGCGTGTCACCGGCACAGCCAGCGATAGCCGTGGGCAGCGCACAAGCGAGGAGGGCCCTTCGTTTCACGACCTCGTGTTCGCACGGGAGCTGTAAGTGCTTTCTACCGAAACGCGACGAACCCGCCGCGGACCGACCACCTGAGCGCGCCGCTCAAGTGCCTCGCCGCCCAACGACGCGTATCGTGAGCGACGCCGACTCCCCCCTCTCGGAGGACCGCCCGACCGTCGACCGCTCCCTCCGCGTCGACGCCCCGTTCGAGCCCGCGGGCGACCAGCCCGAGGCCATCGAGGGGCTCGTGGAGGGGTTCGAGTCGGGCGCCGACAAGCAGACGCTCCTCGGCGTGACGGGGTCCGGGAAGACGAACACCGTCTCGTGGGTCGCGGAGGAGCTCGACCAGCCGACCCTCGTCTTGGCCCACAACAAGACGCTCGCGGCCCAGCTGTACGAGGAGTTCCGCGAGCTGTTCCCGGACAACGCCGTCGAGTACTTCGTCTCCTACTACGACTACTACCAGCCGGAGGCGTACGTCGAGCAGACGG
>NZ_NEWI01000185.1:0-4280 GCF_002135005.1 Halorubrum sp. SD612
GAGCGAGAGCTCCAGGGCGAGGGGCCCGAGGGCTTCTGAATGCTCCTCCGCGAGCGCGAGACCGCCGAGGGCCGGCTCGTCTCCGTCTGCGACCCCGACTGCCTCGGCGAGACGTACGAGGACGGGCCGGTGACGCTCACCGTGAGCGAGGAGTTCTACGGCGGCGACGACGCCGTCGAGGCGACCGCCGAGGAGGTGATCGAGGGGCTCCACCGCGCGCAGGTCGCGAACATCGTCGGCACCGAGGCGGTCGGCGTCGCGGTCGAGGCGGGGCTCGTCGACGAGGAGACCGTTCTGGAGTTCGAGGAGACGCGGCACGCGCAGCTGCTCTGGCTGTAGAGGCGGTCCGGCGCTTCTCCGCCTCGCCGGGATCCGAACCGGCTAAGGGCGCGTGCGACGAGTTGCGCCCGATGAGACGACTCACGCGGAGCGAACTGGCGTCGCGGGTGGGGCCGCGGCCGCCCTCGGACGCCTTCTGGCGTCGCGCGATCGATCAGGGAGAGGCCGCGCTCGGCGTCGGCGCGGACGCGGTCGGCGGAGAGAGCGAAACGGACGAGAAGGCAACGGAGCCACTCGACACCGGCGACATCGTCGACGTCGACGACCGCGCGTTCGTCGTCGTCGACGCCGAACGGACCGACGCCGGCGGCCGGATCTACCGGATCGAGCTGGTCGCCGACCGCGGCGAGGGGTGAATCGGACGCGGACCGACCGGGTTAAAGATCCGCCACGTCCTCGATGGCGTCGGTGAGCTCTTTCACGCTCTCGACGGTGTGTTCGCCCATGTGGCCGATCCGGAACGTCTCCTCGCCGAGGTCGCCGTAACCGTTCGAGAAGGCCATGTCGTACGTCTCGTTCACTTCCTCGATGGTCGCGGCCACGTCGATCCCCTGCGTGTTCTCGATGCAGGCGACCGTCTGCGACTCGTACCCCTCCTCGGGGAACATCGCGAAGTGCTCGTCGGCCCAGTCGTGGACGTATTCCATCATCTCGCGGTGGCGCTCGTCGCGGGCGCGGTGGCCCTCGTCGAGCATGTGTTTCATCTGCTGGCGGTACGCCAGCATGATCGGGATGGCGGGCGTCGAGTGGGTCTGGCCCTTCCGGTCGTAGTAGTCGATGGTGCGACGGAAGCCGCCGTACCACGAGGAGTCGCCCTTCTCGACCTCGCGGTCGTAGGCGTCATCGCTGACGACGCAGACGGCGAGCCCGGGCGGCATCGCGAACGCCTTCTGGGTGGACGCGAAGATCGCGTCGATCCCGTGGGCGTCGATGTCGACGTAGTCGCCGCCGAGCGACGAGACGGCGTCGACGGCGAAGTAGGTGTCCGGGTACTCTTTGAGCACGTCGCCGATCTCCTCGATCGGGTTCCGCACGCCGGTCGAGGACTCGTTCATCACGCCCGCGACCATGTCGTACTCCGCGTCGGCGGCCTCGACCGCCTCGCGGACGTCCTCGGGCTTGACCGCCTCGCCCCACTCGTACTCCAGGCGGTCGACGTCCTTGCCGAGGCGCTCGGCGACGTTGGCGTAGCGCTCGCTGAAGGCGCCGCAGGTCGGGACGAGGACGTGCTCGTCGACGAGGTTGAGCGTCGTCGCCTCCCAGAACTCGGTGCCGGAGCCGGTGAGGATGACGACCTCGTTGTCGGTGCCGAGGAACTCCTTCGTGTCCTCGACGATGGTGGTGTACAGGTCGGTCATCCGGTCCATCCGGTGGCCGAACATCGGCTCGGCCATCGCCTCGATCACGTCGTCGGGGACCTCCGTCGGGCCCGGGATGTACAGCGTCTTCTCGTCGTAGTCGTCGCGGTATTCGCGTTTCTTCGTCACGGGATCCACCTGTTGGATCGTACCGGGACGCGTGAGGGTATGGACCTTGTGATACGTTCAAAAGGCGCGATGCGGGGCCGGTCCGGGGACGCCTTCCGACCGCCGAACCCCCCGATCGCTTCCGGAGACGGCGCCCTCGGCCGGATCAACCGGGTTTATACGAACGGAGGCGCGAAAGGATGTATGATACACGCCCGACGAGTCACAACCGCCCGAGGTGGGCCGCCGTGAGCGGCGACGAGGAGCTCGCGAAGGACCTCGGCCCGCTCGCGGCGCTCACCATCGGGATCGGGACGATGATCGGCGCCGGAATCTTCGTCCTGCCGGGCACCGCGGTCGCGCGCGCCGGGCCCCTCGCGGCGTTCACGTTCGTCCTCGGCGGCGTGATCGCCCTGTTCACGGCGCTGTCTGCCTCCGAACTCGGGACGGCGATGCCGAAGTCCGGCGGCGCGTACTTCTACGTCAACCGCGCGCTCGGCCCCATGTTCGGCTCCGTGGCGGGCTGGGCGAACTGGCTCGGGCTCGCGTTCGCCTCCGCGTTCTACATGTACGGCTTCGGCGAGTACGTCAACGCCTTGGTCGGCCTCGACCCGGTCGGGCTCGGCTTCGTGACGCTGGAGGCGGCGCAGGTGATCGGCCTCGCCGGCGCGCTCCTCTTCATCGCGGTCAACTACTTCGGCGCGAAGGAGACGGGCGGGCTCCAGATCGTCATCGTGATGTCGCTTCTGGGCATCCTCGCCGTCTTCACCGTCGTCGGCCTGCTGAACGCCGAGATGTCGTCGCTGCGGCCGCTCGCGCCGCCGGGGACGACGAGCCAGGTGCTGCCGGTGACGGGGATCATCTTCGTCTCGTATCTCGGGTTCGTCCAGATCACCTCGGTCGCCGAGGAGATCAAAGACCCCGGGCGGAACCTCCCGCTCGCGGTGCTCGGCTCGGTCGTCATCGTCACGGTCGTGTACGCGCTGTTCCTCCTCGTCCTGCTTGCGGCCGTGCCGAACGAGCTGGTCGCGAACAACGAGACCGCGGTCGTCGACGCCGCCCGGCTCCTGTTCGGGCAGTACGAGGTGTTCGGCTTCTCGCTGGGCGCCGTCGGCGCCGGCATGCTGCTGATCGGCGGGCTGCTCGCGACCGCCTCCTCGGCGAACGCGTCGATCCTCTCCTCGTCGCGGATCAACTTCGCGATGGGCCGCGAGAAGATCGTCACCCCGAAGCTCAACGAGATCCACGAGCGGTTCGGCACCCCGTACAAGTCGATCGCGCTCACCGGCGCGCTCATCCTCGTCTTCCTCGTCGCCGGCGGCGTCGAGTCGCTGTCGACGATGGGCTCCGTCCTCCACCTCATCGTCTACGGGCTGCTCAACCTCGCGCTCATCGTCATGCGCGAGTCGGAGGTCGAGGGGTACGACCCCGACTTCGAGGTCCCCTTCTACCCGGCCGTCCCGATAATCGGGACGCTGTCGTCGTTCGCGCTGATCGCCTACATCGAGCCGCGGATCATCGCGCTGTCGGGCGGCCTCGTCGCCTTCGCCGTGCTGTGGTACCTGCTGTACGCCCGCGGGAAGGTCGAGGCGCGCGGCGTGCTCGGGACGTGGATCCTCGACCGCTCCGAGGACCTGCCCGAGCAGGCCGTCTCGGCGGCGACGGCCGTCCAGCCGAGCGGCGACGACTACCGCGTGATGGTGCCGCTCGCGAACCCCAAGACCGAGGAGCACCTGATCACGCTCGCCTCGGCCATCGCCAAGCAGCGCGACGGGACCGTCGTCGCGGTCAACATCGCGAACGTCCCCGACCAGACCTCGCTGGAGGCGGCCCGCGACCGCGGCGCACACGAGGCGGCGCACGGCCTCTTAGACCAGGCCCGCGAGGACGCCGAGACGTTCGGCGTCGACGTGGAGACCCACGTCGTGCTCTCGCACCGCGTGTTCGAGGAGGTGTTCGACGCCGCGCGCACCTACGGCGCCGACATGACCGTGATGGGCTGGGGCGAGGACTCCCACGGGGCGCCCGGGCGCGCCGAGTCCGCGATCGACGAGCTGGCGTACTCGCTCCCCTCCGACTTCCTCGTGTTCCGCGACCGCGGGTTCGACCCCGCGCGCATCCTCGTGCCGACCGCCGGCGGCCCGGCCTCCGACCTCTCCGGCGCGGTCGCGAAGATGCTCCAGGCCGAGTTCGACGGCGAGGTCACGCTGCTCCACGTCGCCGAGCCGGGCGAGGAGGCGGAGGGCCGCGCGTTCCTCTCGGAGTGGGCCGACGCCCACGACCTCTCGGACGCGACGCTCCGGATCGAGACCGGCGCCGTGGAGGAGAGCATCGAGCGCGCCGCCCGCGACGCCACGATGCTCATCGTGGGCGCGACCGAGAAGGGCCTGCTCTCGCGGCTGGTCAGCGGCCCGCCCCTGCTGGTGCTTCTCAACGTCGTCTCGGCTCCCATCCTCGTGCCGCAGACGCGCCGCG
>NZ_NEWI01000186.1:0-4244 GCF_002135005.1 Halorubrum sp. SD612
CTCGACGAGACCGGCGAGGGGGACGGCGAGGGGACGACGGCGAACCTCCCGCTGGCCGCCGGCGCCGGCGACGCCGACTACCTGTACGCGGTCGATCAGGGGATCGGCCCCGCGATCGAGCGGTTCGACCCCGACCTGCTGATCGTCTCCGCCGGATTCGACGCCCACCGCCACGATCCCATCTCGCGGATGCGCGTCTCGTCGGAGGGGTACGCGCTGCTCACCGACCGGATCCGGACGCTCGCCGCCGACGCCGACGCCGCGGACGCGTACGTGCTGGAGGGCGGGTACGGCCTCGACACCCTCGCCGAGGGCGTCTCCATGGTCCACGAGACGTACGACGGCCGGACCCCCGTCGACACCGACGAGGAGCGGGACGCGAAAACGGAGGCGCTCGTCGACGACCTCCGGGCGGAACTGGGTCTGTAGCTCGGGATTGGAACCGCTGCCGGACTCGCTCGTCGCTGGCGCTCCTCGCTCGTAGTCGGCGTCGACAGAAACGCCCGGAGCGGGATTTGAACCGGAATCAGACGTGCTCGCTCACTCCGTTCGCTGCGCGCGACTGATAGGGTTCAAATGCCTCGACGCTTCGCTGCCGCGGTACTCACTCGTCGCTACCGCTCCTCGTTCGTTGTTGCGGCAGCAGAAGCGCCCGGAGCGGGATTTGAACCTCGGTCGTTCCGCTCGCTTCGCTCTCTGGTTCAAATTCCTTCTACGGTTTCTGCTGTCGCGGTACTCGCTCGTCGCTACCGCTCCTCACTCGTTACTGCGACGGTAGAAACGCCCGGAGCGGGATTTGAACCCGCGTCACGACCGTGACAGGGTCGTATGATGGGCCACTACACCATCCGGGCAAACAAGCGACAGCGCCCCGAAACCGGGGACGCCCGGAGCGGGATTTGAACCCGCGTCACGACCGTGACAGGGTCGTATGATGGGCCACTACACCATCCGGGCTTGTCGCATCAGTTCGTATCCCTGTCTGGCAAATAAGGCTTGTCATCCCTGACGGGAGTGCGGGTCGGTGACAGGGAATCGGGGCCCCGAGCCGCGACGCCGGACGGCAGTCGCGGCCGATATCCTTTTGTGTCGACCTCGCGTGTGTGGGAGTGTCGAACGCCCCGCGACTCGTGAGCCGCGCGCGGCGGCGCTTGGTAAGTCTTATGACGCTGGCGTATGTACGTCTCTGTAGTATCTCGTGATAGCTTCTCCCCACCACCAGCACCCATGGTAGACGTAAGCCAACACGAACTCGTCCCGGACCACGTCCTCCTCGACGACCCCGAGGAGGTCGAGGCGGTCCTGGCGGAGTACGACGTGAAGAGAACGAACTTACCGAAGATCAAACGCACGGATCCCGCGCTCCCCGACGAGGCCGAGGTCGGCGACGTGGTGAAGATCGTCCGCGACTCCCGCACGACCGACGAGGCGGTCGTGTACCGACTGGTCGTCTCATGAACAGGCAAGACCGACGCGTGGTTTCACGCGAGTACTTCTCCGACGAACGGCTCGCCGAACACCATTTCCGCTCGTTCAACAACTTTCTCGACCGCGGCATGCAGGAAGTGGTCGACGAGAAGGAGACGATCGAGACGGACATCGGCGACAAGGAGGGCCAAGAGCCCGTCTACGTCGAGCTCGGCGACGTTCGGATGGTCACCCCCCGCGTCCGCGAGGCCGACGGCTCCGAGGAGCTGCTCTACCCCCAGGAGGCGCGGCTGCGCAACATCACTTACTCGGCGCCCGTGTTCATGGAGATGTCCATCGTGCGCGGCGGCGAGGAGGAGCCGGAGCAGGTCGTCGACACGACCGAGACGAAGGTCGGCCGGATGCCGATCATGGTCGGCTCCGACAAGTGTAACATGGCCGGCTTCTCCGACGAGGAGCTCATCGACATCGGCGAGGACCCCGTCGACCCCGGCGGCTACTTCATCGTCAACGGCTCCGAGCGCGTGCTGATGACCTCGGAGGACCTGGCGCCGAACAAGATCCTCGCGGAGTACGACTCGAAGTACGGCGACGAGATCCAGGTCGCGAAGACGTTCTCCCAGCGCCGCGGCTACCGCGCGCTGGTGCTGTGCGAGCGCAACCGCGAGGGGCTGCTCGAAGTGTCGTTCCCCTCCGTCTCTGGCTCGATCGACTTCGTGACGCTGGTCCGCGCCCTCGGGCTCGAATCCGACGAGGAGATCGTCCACCGCGTCTCGGACGACCCCGAGATCGTGAAGTTCATGCTGGAGAACCTAGAGGAGGCCTCGGTCCAGACGACCGAGGAGGCCATCGAGACCCTCGGCGAGCGCGTCGCCTCCGGACAGGGGAAGAACTACCAGCTCAAGCGGGCGAACTACGTCATCGACCGCTACCTCCTCCCGCACCTCCACGAGGAGGGCGTCGACGAGGAGGACGTGCGGATCAACAAGGCGTACTATCTCTGCCGGATGGCCGAGGCGTGCTTCGAGCTCGCCTTAGACCGCCGGGAGGCCGACGACAAGGACCACTACGCGAACAAGCGCCTGAAGGTCTCCGGCGACCTCATGCGCGACCTGTTCCGCACCGCGCTGAACAAGCTGGCGCGCGACGTGAAGTACCAGCTCGAACGCGCCAACATGCGGAACCGGCAGCTCACGGTGAACACTGTCGTCCGCTCGGACGTGCTGACCGAGCGGCTCGAACACCCGATCGCGACCGGGAACTGGGTCGGCGGCCGCTCGGGCGTCTCCCAGCTCGTCGATCGGACCGACTACATGGGCGTGCTCTCGCACCTGCGGCGCCTGCGCTCGCCGCTGTCGCGGTCGCAGCCGCACTTCGAGGCGCGGGACCTCCACGCGACCCAGTGGGGTCGCATCTGCCCCTCCGAGACGCCGGAGGGGCCGAACTGCGGGCTCGTGAAGAACTTCGCGCAGGCGATGGAGCTGTCGCAGACGGTCGAGGACGAACAGGGGCTGAAACGAGAACTGGCGTCGATGGGTGTCGAGGGGATCCCCGGCATCGAGGGCGTCGACCGACAGACGGCGGACGACTGATCATGGCACAAGCAGAACGCGAAGCGAAGGTGTACGTCAACGGGAGCCTCGTGGGCACCCACGAGAACCCCCAGGAGCTCGCCGAACAGATCCGCGAGGCGCGCCGCCGCGGCGACGTCTCGGAGATGGTGAACGTCTCGGTGAAAGACCGGACCCGCGAGGTCATCGTCAACGCCGACGCGGGCCGAGCCCGCCGTCCGCTCATCGTCGTCGAGAACGGCGAACCCCTCCTCGGCGACGAGGAGATCGAGGCCCTCGAACGCGGCGACGTCGAGTTCGAGGACCTCGTCGAACGCGGCTACGTCGAGTTCATCGACGCCGAGGAGGAGGAGGATATCCTCGTCGCCGTCGACGAGGAGGACGTGACCGACGACCACACGCACCTCGAGATCGACCCGCAGCTCGTCTTCGGTATCGGCGCGGGGATGATCCCGTACCCCGAGCACAACGCCAGCCCCCGGATTACCATGGGCGCGGGGATGATGAAGCAGTCGCTCGGGCTCCCCTCGGCGAACTACCGGATCCGGCCGGACACGCGTCAGCACCTCCTGCACTACCCGCAGCTGGCGATGGTGAAGACGCAGACCTCCGACCAGATCAGCTTCGACGAGCGGCCGGCGGCGCAGAACTTCGTCGTCGCCGTGATGTCCTACGAGGGGTTCAACATCGAGGACGCGCTGGTGATGAACCAGGGCTCCGTCGACCGCGCGCTCACCCGCTCGCACTTCTTCCGGACCTACGAGGGCGAGGAGCGCCGCTACCCCGGCGGTCAGGAGGACCGCTTCGAGATCCCCGAACAGGACGTGCGCGGCGCCCGCGGCGAGGACGCGTACACCCACCTCGACGAGGACGGCCTCGTCAACCCCGAGACGAAGGTCGACGAGTCCTCCGTGCTCCTCGGGAAGACCAGCCCGCCGCGCTTCCTCGAAGAGCCCGACGACATGGGCGGGCTCTCCCCGCAGAAGCGCCGCGAGACCTCGGTCACGATGCGCTCGGGCGAGTCGGGCGTCGTCGACACGGTGACGCTGATGGAGGGCGAGGACGGCTCCAAGCTCTCGAAGGTGAAGGTGCGGGACCAGCGGGTCCCCGAACTCGGGGACAAGTTCGCGTCCCGACACGGACAGAAGGGCGTCGTGGGCCACCTCGCGCCCCAGGAGGACATGCCGTTCACCGAGGAGGGGGTCGTCCCCGACCTCGTGATGAACCCGCACGCGCTGCCGTCGC
>NZ_NEWI01000187.1:0-4235 GCF_002135005.1 Halorubrum sp. SD612
TTCTCTCGTCGCGCGTGACTTTCCAACCGCCGCGACTCGCAGCCTTTTTACCTACGCTGGCGGTAGAAGTGGCTACTATGGCTGAGGACAAGGCTCGAAGCACCGGCAGCGCGGGCCGATTCGGCGCCCGCTACGGCCGGGTCTCCCGCAAGCGGGTCCAGGACATCGAAGAGGAGATGCGCAACGCGACCGTCGACGGCGACGACGTCACGCGCAAGGGCACCGGCATCTGGGTCAACGAGGAGACCGGCGAGACGTTCACGGGCGGCGCGTACCGCCCCGAGACGCCCGGCGGTCGCACCGTCCGCCGCTCCATCCGCGCCGCGCTCGCCGACGAGGAATAGGACATGAGCTACAAGTGCTCCCGCTGTAAGCGCGACGTCACCCTCGACGAGTACGGCGGCGTGCGCTGCCCGTACTGCGGCCACCGCGTCCTGCTGAAGGAGCGCGGCGGCGGCATCGTGGAAGTCGACGTCGAGTAACGCCGTCTCCCCCACCCATCTCGGACCGTGACGCGCGCACACGAGACGGTCCTCTCTTTCAGTTACCCCACCGAGCGACGCGCTCGCGTCGTGGCCGACGCGCTCGGTCCCGAGGTCGGCGAGATCGACGACGCCCGCTCGACCGCGGCCGTCGACCGCGAGGGCGACGCGGTCCGCGTCCGCGTGGCCGCGGACGACCTCGTGGCGCTGCGCGCCGGCGTCAACAGCTGGTCGCGGCTGGTCGCGGTCGCCGAGCGCGTCGGCGCGTTCGACGGCTAAACCGACGCGAGCGCTCCCGAATCCCCTCCTATTTCCGACTTGCCGGGACGGGAGAGATGTAGTGGGTTTTTCCGTCCGGGCCGCCTCGGTCCGCCCATGCAAGGGAACATGCCGCCCGAGGCACAGGAGAAGATCGAGGAACTGCAGGAGCTTCAGGAGACCGCACAGCAGGTCGCCGAGCAGAGAGAGCAGGCGCAGTCCGCGCTCAACGAGTCGAAGACCGCCCTCGACGCCCTCGAAGACGTCGACGAGGACGCGGGGATGTACCGCGAGATCGGCGAGGTCCTCGTCGAGACGGACTACGAGTCCGCCTACGACGACCTCGAGAACAAGGTCGACTCGCTCGAAGTCCGCGTCGAGCAGCTCGAAAAGCAGGAGGAGCGCGTCGAGGAGCAGTTCGACGACCTCCAGAGCGAGCTCCAGCAGATGCTCCAGGGCGGCGCGGGCGGCGGCCCGATGGGACCGGGCGGCCCGGGCGCCGGCGGCGCGTAAGGCCGTGCCCGACGACGCCGACGACGCCTCGGAGCCGAGCGACGACGAGGTCGTTCGCACCGCCGCGGAGGCGGCCGAGGGGATCGTGTTCAAACACTACGACCAGTCCGCGGTCACGGACCTGGACGTCACCGTCACGTTCGAGGACGGCGTCCTCGACGTCGACGTCTACCTCAACGCGCCCGAGGACGCCGACCCGGACCCCGAGGCGGTCGCGCAGGAGGCGGTCGAGACCGCGGGCGAGGCCGTCGACGAACTGTTCGCGGCGTAGGGCGGTCCGCCGCTTTTCGCGACCGTCGCGTTGACCGCGGACTGCCGCGCTAACTGCGGACTGCCGCGCTGACCGAAGCCGTGAGCGGCGCGCACGTCGGTTGCGCGCTTCCGGTCTCCGATCCCGACGATCAATAATTATTAATCATGTTACTGTGTATTGGTACCGCATGTCGTCCAGCTACGGCGGCACGTCGGCGTTCGATCGGCTCCGCGCGCGGCTCGACGGGCGCTCTCGCGCCTGCGAGGAGTGCGGGTTCGTCGACGAGGGGGGCGCGTGGGAGGCCGTGACGACGGGCGCGACCGTCGAGTACCGGCGGGAGTGTCCGAGCTGCGGGACCGAGCGCGTTCGGCGGTATCGGCTCTGAACGGGTGCGGGAGACGGACCCGGATGTACGACGCGATCCTCTGTCCGACCGACGGGAGCGCGGGGAGCGACGCCGCGGTCGAGCAGGCGTGCGGCCTCGCCGCGCTGACGGGCGCCCGGATCCACGCGCTGTTCGTCGTCGACGAGGGGATCGCCGGCGCCGACGGGCGGGACCTGGTCGTCGAGCGCGAGGAGGAGCGGGGCGAGGGCGCGCTCGACGCGGTCGCCGAGGCGGGCGGAGAGCGGGGAGTCGAGACCGAGCTCCACCTCCGCCGCGGCCGCCCGCACGAGGAGATCCTCGACGCGGCGACCGACTACGGGGCCGACCTGATAGTGATGGGAACCCACGGCCGCACCGGGATCGGCCGCTTCGTCACGGCGGGGTCGGTCGCCGAGCGGGTCGTGCGGCACAGCGAGCTCCCGGTGTTGACGGCGCACGTCGGAGGGTGACGCACCGAGCGGCGGCGCCGTCGCTCTCTCAGGCCGACTCGCAGATCGCGACGAAGTTCTCGAAGACCTCCTCGCCGCGCTCCGTGTGCGCGACCTCGGGGTGCCACTGGACGCCGTACAGCCCGGCGTCCGGGTTCGACATCGCCTCGATGCCGCAGACGTCGGAGGTGGCCGTGCGGCCGAACCCCTCCGGCAGCGCCGTCACCTCGTCGGCGTGAGAGGCCCAGACGCGGGTCTCGGGCGCGAGCGAGCCGACGAGCGGGTCCTCGTCGTCGACGATCTCGACGTCGACGTCGGCGTAGCCGCCGTAGTCGCCCTCCCCCACCGCGCCGTCGAGTTCGCTGGCGATCAGCTGCATCCCCAGGCAGATACCGAGGACCGGCATATCGCGGTCGAGGTAGTCCGGCGCGTTGCCGACGCGGTCCATGTCCGGGCCGCCCGAGAGGACGACCCCGTCCGCGTCGACCTCGTCGGCCGGCGTCTCCGCCGAGACGATCTCGGTGTCGACGCCGAGGTCGCGGAGCGCCCGCCGTTCGAGGTGGGTGAACTGGCCGTGGAGGTCGATGACGACGATCCGGGTCATGGCCTCGCTTGACGGCTGTCGCACAAAAACGGCTCGGAACGGGTCGCAATATCGTGGTGGTTTCGACCGCTGAAATCACCCAGTAAGACACGACCGTGGATCGATCAGAGGTCGAGCGGACCGCTCTTCGTGAACTCGCGGAGCAGTACCGTCGCGTACGAGCCGCTCGGGAGCGCGAACGCGAACCGGGGGTCGCCGTCCGCGAATGTCACGTCGAGGTCCGTGCGCAGGAGGACCGCCCGCCGGGTCCCGCGGGAGTCGAACTCGCCGGGGAGGTCGAAGTCGCCCGGCTCGATCCCGGCGTCGGCGAGGACCTCGCGCTCGATCTCGCCCGGCTCGCCGTCGCCGAGCGCCGTCTCGGTGCCGACGAGCGGCGCGGTGACGAACGCCCGCCCGCGCTCGCAGTGCCGCGAGACCACGTCGACCCGGTCGGCGTCGACCCGCTGGAGCCGGTCGGTGTCGGGCGCGTACAGCGCCGCCGGCGCGTCGCCGTCGGCGAAACACACCACGTCGCCGGCGACGGGGCGGTCGAACGGGAGCCCCCGACGGAGCCGCTCGCTCACGATTCGGTTGAACAGGTACGACTGCGCGGCGTTGACGAACAGCCGCTGGAGGTTCGAGGGCACGGCCTCCAGCGCGTGCCACCAGTCGTCGTGGTCCGCCGGCGCGTCGGCGGCGACGCCCCGGTCGGCGAGCCGGTGGACCATCGAGCGCTCGAACCGGAGCTTGCCGGGGATCGCGTCGAGGCAGGCGGCCCAGTCGCCGTCGCCCGTGCCGTCGGCGGCGGGGTCGTCGTCGGCTTCGGAGTCCCCGCCGACGCCGAACGCCGCGTCGACCCGGTCGAGCGCGGCCCGGGTGTCGTCGGGCTCCGTCTCGGCCGGGTTGCCCGCGTACAGCCGGACCGCCTCGCGCGGGTCCTCCCGTGCGATCGCGAGCCCCACGAGGTGCGTCACCGGGCGGCGGCTACCGAACCGCTGCTGGCCGAAGTAGTTCGGGACGCCGACGGTCGCCTCGATCCGAACGTCGCCCTCATCGTCGGGAGGGGCCTCTCCGCCGCCCGCGACCGCCCGGCGGTCCCGCACCGCGGCGGCGACGCGCTCGGGGGCGTCGTCGACCGCGTCCGCGACGCGGATCTCGAAGGCGTTGCCCGCGAGGTCGCCGAACGAGAGGCTCCGCCCCGCCCGGCCGAGCGCCTCGACCTCGGCGCCGCGGACCTCGGGGAGCCCGTCCACGCCGACCCCGCGGACCGTGAACACCTGCGTGGTGACGGCGCCCTTGTGCCTCATACCCACACACGAGACGCGCGCCCGGC
>NZ_NEWI01000188.1:0-4214 GCF_002135005.1 Halorubrum sp. SD612
AGCCGGTCAAACAGCTCGTCTACGGCGTCAACCACGACGAGTACGAGGGCGACGACGTGATCTCGAACGCCTCCTGTACCACGAACTCCATCACGCCGGTCGCGAAGGTGCTCGACGCGGAGTTCGGGATCGACGCCGGCACCCTCACGACCGTCCACGCGTACACCGGCTCGCAGAGCCTCATCGACGGCCCGATGGCCAAGCGCCGCCGCGGGCGCGCGGCCGCCGAGAACATCGTCCCCACCTCTACCGGCGCCGCGGGCGCCGCGCAGGAAGTCCTCCCGCAGCTGGAGGGGAAGATCGACGGGATGGCGATGCGCGTCCCGGTCCCGACCGGCTCGCTCACCGAGTTCGTCGTCAGCCTCGACGAGACGGTCACCGCGGAGGAGGTCAACGCCGCCTTCCGCGACGCAGCCGACTCCGGCCCGCTCGCGGGCGTCTTGGGCTACACCGACGACGAGGTCGTCTCCTCGGACATCGTCGGCCTCCCCTTCTCCAGCTACGTCGACCTCGGGTCGACGAACGTCATCGCCGGCGGGAAGCTGCTGAAGATCCTCACCTGGTACGACAACGAGTACGGCTTCTCGAACCGGATGCTCGACATGGCCGCGTACGTCCACGACGAGGCCTGAGCGCCCGACCGCGGCTGACGAACGAACCCGACAGCCGGGCGGCAACGTTCCCCCGGAGAACCACTTCTTAAATATTTCATCGACGACCGTTCACCCATGCCCACGTTCGACACCATCGACGACCTCCCGGCAGACAAACGCGTCCTCGTTCGGCTCGACCTCAACTCGCCGATCGAGGACGGAACACCGCAGGACAACCGCCGCTTCGAGCGCCACGCGGAGACCGTCCGCGAACTGGCCGACGCGGGCCACCGCGTCGTGCTCATGGCCCATCAGGGCCGCCCCGGCCGCGACGACTTCACGTCGCTCGCCGGCCACGCCGAGATCCTCGCCGACCACGTCGGGCGCGACGTGGCGTTCGTGGCCGACACGTACGGCGACGAGGCGCTGGCGGCGATCGACGCGCTCGGCGCGGGCGAGGTCCTCCTGTTGGAGAACGCCCGGATGTGCGAGGACGAACTCCCGGAGGCGTCGCCCGAGGAGAAGGCGGAGACGGCGTTCGTCGAGGCGCTCGCGCCGCGCTTCGACGCGTACGTCAACGACGCGTACTCGGCGGCGCACCGGAAACACGCCTCGCTCGTCGGCTTCCCGCTCGTCCTCCCCGCGTACGCGGGCCGCGTGATGGAGACCGAGTACGAGGCGAACACCACCATCGCCACCCGCCAGTTCGACGGCCCCGTCACGATGGTCGTCGGCGGGACGAAGGCGACCGACGTGATCGGCGTGATGGACGCGTTGGACGACCGCGTCGACCGCTTCCTGCTCGGGGGCGTCGCGGGCGAGCTCTTCTTACGCGCCGCGGGGCACCCGGTCGGCCACGACGTGGGCGAGATGGACCTCTTCGACGAGCAGTGGGAGCGGAACCGCGAGCTGATCGAGTCGGTCCTCGACGAGCGGGGCGACGCGATCCGCCTCGCGAGCGACCTCGCGTACGAGGGGGAGGACGGCGAGCGCGCCGAGGTCGCGGTCGACGACATAGCGGAGAAGGAGACGGGGTACCTCGACGTGGGCGCGGCGACGGTGGACGACTACGAGCCGCCGATCCGCGAGTCCGACGCCGTCTTCGTGAAGGGCGCGCTCGGCGTCTTCGAGGACGAGCGGTTCGCCGACGGCACCGTCGGCGTCCTCGAAGCGATCGCGGAGACGGACTGCTTCTCGGTCGTCGGCGGCGGCGACACCTCGCGGGCCATCGAGATGTACGGCATGGACGAGGGCGACTTCTCGCACGTCTCCATCGCGGGCGGCGCGTACATCCGCGCGCTGACGGGCGAGCCGCTCCCGGCGGTGGAGGCCTTGGAGGCCGCGGCGGAGCGGCGAGCGGAGAACTGAGGGAGGACCGGTCCGGCGTCCGGGCGAACTACTCCTCGACGTCGAGGTCGAACTGCTCGTTCTCCGTGACGGCGTTCAAGACGACGCTCGTGTTCGACTCGCGGATGTCCGCGTCCGTGAGGATCGACTTGATCTGGTCGTTCATCCCGTCCGTGTCGGTGAACTTCCCGATGGCGATCACGTCGTAGTCGCCGGTGACCTCGTAGACGCTCACCATCTGTTTCTCCTGGCGCAGCTTCTCGGTGACGTCCGGCAGCGCGCTCCCCTCGACCTTGAGCTGGAGCACGGCCGTCACGTCGTAACCGAGCTTGTCGTAGTCGACGACGGGGGTGTACCCCCGAATCACGCCCTCCTCTTCGAGGTCGCGGAGGTGGTTCGAAACGGTCGTCACGGACACGTCGAGCTCGTCGCCCAGGCTCCGGAGGCTCGCGCGGCCGTTGCTGAGTAGCGAGTTGATGAGCTTCGCGTCGAGGTTTTCGTACGTCATCACACCAATTCACGCGTTCGGGGGTTTAGAATTTTACGAACGTCCAGCAGTTTTGCCTGTCCGGCGGTTCATGCGCCAAGCGATAAGGCCTTTATACTGGCAGATAAGGAATCAAGCGTCCAGAACATGACGGACGAACACGCGAAACCGGACGGCGGCCTCACGGCCGAGGAACAGGCGGTGCTCGACGAGATCGAAGAGGAGAACGTCGACTTCCTGCGGCTCCAGTTCACCGACATCCTCGGCGTCGTGAAGAACGTCTCCGTCCCCGCCCACCAGGCGGAGAAGGCGTTCACCGAGGGCATCTACTTCGACGGCTCCTCCATCGAGGGGTTCGTACGCATCCAGGAGTCGGACATGCGGCTCGTCCCCGACCCCGACACCTTCGCGGTGCTCCCGTGGCGCAGCGACGGCGACGGCGACAGCGGCGCCGCGCGGCTCATCTGTGACATCGTGACCACCGACGGCGAGCCCTTCGTCGGCGGGCCGCGGCAGGTCCTCAAGAGCGTCCTCGAGGAGGCCGAGGAGATGGGCTACTCCGTCTCGATCGGTCCGGAGCCGGAGTTCTTCCTGTTCGAGAAGGACGACGACGGCAACGCGACCACGATCCCCCACGACAACGGCGGGTACTTCGACCTGGCGCCGAAGGACCTCGCGTCCGACGTGCGCAAGGAGATCATCTTCACCCTCGAGGAGATGGGCTTCGAGATCGAGGCCTCCCACCACGAGGTCGCCGAGGGGCAACACGAGATCAACTTCAAGTACGACGACGCGCTCACGACCGCGGACAACATCGCGACGTTCCGCGCGGTCGTCCGCGCGGTCGCCGAGCAGCACGACCTCCACGCGACGTTCATGCCCAAGCCGATCGCCGACATCAACGGCTCGGGGATGCACAGCCACATCTCGCTGTTCGACGAGGACGGCAACGCGTTCGCCGACGACGGCGACGAGTTCAACCTCAGCGAGACGGCCTACCAGTTCATGGGCGGCATCCTGAACCACGCGCCCGCGTTCACGGCCGTGACGAACCCGACCGTGAACTCCTACAAGCGCCTGGTGCCCGGCTACGAGGCGCCCATCTACGTGGCGTGGTCCGACACGAACCGCTCCGCGCTCGTCCGCGTCCCGGACGCCGCGGGCGTCTCCGCGCGGTTCGAGGTCCGCAGCCCCGACCCGTCCTGTAACCCCTACCTCGGGATGGCGTCGCTCATCGCCGCCGGCCTCGACGGGATCAAGACCGAGGCCGACCCGGGCGACCCGGTCCGCGAGGACATCTACGAGTTCGACGACGCGAAGCGTCAGGAGTACGGGATCGAGACGCTCCCGCCGAACCTCGGCGCCGCCGTCGAGGAGCTAGAGGAGGACGAGGTGCTTCAGGACGCGCTCGGGCCCCACACGTCCGAGAAGTTCGCCGAGGCGAAGTCCCAGGAGTTCAGTGAGTACCTCACCCAGGTGTCGCAGTGGGAGGAGGACCGCTACCTGGAGACGTTCTGAGGCGACCGCGCGCTCGCGGTTTTCTCGGTTCTTTCGGCGCCCGTCTCGTCCGGTTTCAGTTTCTACATCTCTTTCGAGTGAGGGAGTCGCTCCCGACGAACGATCGATAGCGGGAGTGAGTAGCGCAGATCGCCGGCCGCGATGTCGTGTTTAAAAAGTCCTGAACGACAGCGACGGGGGCGTATAAAGGGTAGGCGGCGGCGCGCCTGCGAGCGGCCGCCACCGGCGGCCGCGAGCCAGCCCGCGAGGGACGCGGTGAGCGCTCGGAG
>NZ_NEWI01000189.1:0-2416 GCF_002135005.1 Halorubrum sp. SD612
TCCTCGAACGGCCGGACCACCCGTTCTTCTTCGGAACGCAGGCGCACCCCGAGTTCCGGTCGCGACCGGACCGCGCGAGCCCGCCGTTCGTCTCCCTCGTCGAGGCGGCGCTCGGATCGACGGACACAACCGAGCGGAACGCGGACGTGAGGCTATAGATGGTCGAGACGGAGGCATTCATCGACGAGGCGAAAGCCGAGATCCGGGAGGCGATCGGCGACGCGAACGCCGTCATCGCCCTCTCCGGCGGGGTCGACTCCTCGGTCGCGGCGACGCTCGCGTACGAGGCGGTCGGCGACCAGCTCACCCCCGTCTACGTCGACACGGGGCTGATGCGGAAGGGCGAGACCGAGGAGATCCGCGACACCTTCGACTTCATGGAGTCGCTGCGGGTGATCGAGGCGCAGGAGCGGTTCTTCGACCGGCTCGACGGCGTCACCGACCCGGAGGAGAAGCGACACGTCATCGGCGAGGGGTTCATCGACGAGTTCGAGACGGTCGCGCGCGACGTCGGCGCCGACTACCTCGTCCAGGGGACGATCTACCCCGACCGCATCGAGTCGGAGGGGAACATCAAGTCGCACCACAACGTCGGCGGCCTCCCCGAGGTCGTCGACTTCGAGGGGATCGTCGAGCCCGTGCGCGACCTCTACAAGGACGAGGTGCGCGAGGTCGCCCGCGAGCTCGGCTTAGAGGACGTCATCTCCGAGCGCATGCCGTTCCCCGGTCCCGGCCTCGCCGTCCGGATCGTCGGCGAGGTGACCCCGGAGAAGGCCGCGGTCGCCCGCGAGGCGACCCACGTCGTCGAGGAGGAGCTGGAGGAGTACGACCCGTGGCAGGCATTTGCGGCCGTCCTCGGCAAGGCGACGGGCGTCAAGGGCGACAACCGCGTCCACGGCTGGGTCGTCGCCGTGCGCTCGGTCGAGAGCCGCGACGGGATGACCGCCCGCGCGCAGGAGCTCGACTGGAGCACGCTCCAGCGGATCCAGAGCCGGATCACGGGCGAGAACGAGAACGTGGCGCGCGTCGTCTACGACGTGACGCACAAGCCGCCCGCGACGATCGAGTACGAGTGATGGGGGAGCCATCCGCCCGCCCCGACGGCGGCAGCGCCGAGGGCCCGCTCGCGGTCGTCGCCGGTCCGGACGAGAACGGTCTCGGCGAGGAGCTCGCCGCGCTCGGCGTCGAGATCCGCCGGGTAGAGGGGCTCGTCACCGCCGACGCGCTCTCCGAGGCGGGGATCGCCGAGGCCGCCTACTTCGTCCTCACCGACGTCGAGGAGGCGACCGGGATCCCGGTCGCCAAGGAGCTGAACCCGGACGTACAGGTGGTGACGTACGCGACCCGGTCGCTGCCGGAGTTCGTCGCGACCGTCGCCGACCTCGCGGTCGACCCCGCCCTGCTCGACGCCGCGACGGTCGCCGAGGAGCTGCTGGCGGACGACGACAAGTGAGCGCAGACGACGCGGAGGCGACCGTCTCGGTCACCCTCTACACCCGCGAGGACTGCTCGCTGTGCGTCGTCGCCCGCGAGACGATCGAGTCGGTCGCGGCCGACCTCGACGGCGCGGCGGTCGACCTCGACGAGGTCGACGTGGACACCGATCCGGAGCTAGCCGAGGAGTACGGCGAACGCGTCCCGTACGTGCTGGTCGACGGCCACCCGGCGTTCAAATACGAGGTCGACGAGCGCGAGCTGCGCTTGAAGCTGCTGGCGGCGACCTGAGTCCGAAAAGACCTCGACCGCGGCCGCTCCGTTACTTCTCGACCGTCTCCGCGCCGGGCGCGTTCGCCTTCACTCGGGTCACGGCCTCGACGGCGTTAGACCGGGAGGCGTACCCCTCGCCGGAGTCGGCGAGGACGTTGCCGTTGCGGTGGCGGAGCCGCCAGCGCCACTCCTCGGCGGCGTCCTCGTAGATCTCGAAGGCCGCGCCCCCGGCAGTCAAGGCGTTCGCGTCCGGCGCGTACTCGGCGACGCGCTCGACCGCGTCGGTCGCGTTCGACCCGGAGGCGTACCCCTCGCCGGAGTCGGCGATGATGTTCCCGTTGTCGTGGACGAGCCGCCAGCGCCACGAGCCGCCCCTGTCCTCGTAGACCTCGAACGTCGCCCTGCTCTCGCCGTCGCCCGCCCGGCCTTCCGCGTCCTCGTCGTCGGGGAACGCGAGGCCCGCGCCGCCCGCGTTCGACCTGACGCTGTCGAGCCCCTGCCGGGCCTTCTGTCTGGAGGCGTACCCCTCGCCGGAGTCGGCGAGGACGTTCCCGTTCTCGTGGACGAGCCGCCAGCGGTACTCGCCGGCGGCGTCGCGGAACACCTCGAACGCCGCGGGGTCCCACCCGCGGTAGTCCGCGACAGCCCCGCGGTCGCCACGCCTCGAGTACTCACGCCTCGCGTGCCACCTGCGGCCGGACCCCTTGCC
>NZ_NEWI01000189.1:2426-4213 GCF_002135005.1 Halorubrum sp. SD612
GCCGCGCGAGCGCTGGCTTGGCGTTCTACTTGGAGGCGTCCCCCTCGCCGGAGTCGCCGACGACGTTGCCGTTGTCGTGCCGGAGCCGGAAGCGCCACTCGTCGGCGCTGTCCGCGAACAGCTCGAAGGTCGCCCGACTCTCCGGCGCCGCCGCTTCGGCCGGGATAGCCACGTCGGGCTCCGCGGCGTCCTCCGGCTCCGGCCCCTCATCCTCGCCGACCGCCTCGGCCGCCTCGACGGGCGTCTCGATCCGGAGGAGCCCCGCGCCGAGCGCGTTCCGCCGCACGCTGTGGAGCCCCTGCTGGGCCTTCCCGCGGCTGCTGTACCCCTGCCCGGACGTCGCGATGACGTTGCCGTTGCGGTGGCGGAGCCGCCAGCGCGGCCTCCCGCCCGCGTCCGCGAACAGCTCGAACCGGGCCTTGCTCTCCCGGAGCGACGCGACCGTCGACTCAGCGGCCGTCAGGGCCTCGCGCGCCGCTTCGAGCTCCGACTCCGTCGACGCGAGCCCTTCCCGGGTCGCGTCCAGTTCGGACTCGGTCGCGTCCAGTTCGGACTCGGTCGCGTCCAGTTCGGACTCGGTCGCGTCCAGTTCGGACTCGGTCGACGCGAGCTCCTCGCGGGTCGCGTCTAGCTCCCCGCTCGTCTCCTCGGCGGTCGCGGTCGCCGCGGCCGCCTCGCCGCGCATCCGACCGTAGTCCTCGTAAACGGGGTCGGAGAGCAGCGGCACGACCGTCCCCGCGAGCCCGATGAGGAGGAGGCCGACGCCGTACGCCGCGATCACGGTCGGGTCGCCGGACGCCGTGAACCAACTGTCGGGGAAGACGTTCAGGAACCAGACGACGCCGAGGACGCTCACCGCCGTCCCGAGGTAGCCGAGGTAGGTCCCCGTCCGACGCAGCGGGAATCGGATCACGGCCCCGAGCATCACGAACACCGGGGCCAGCGCCGCGAGCGCGTACCCGATCCCCCGGGCCACCGTCGCGGAGTCGGTGAGGAAGAACACCGCGACGCCGGCCAGCCCGAGCAGCACCCCGAACCCGAACAGCCAGTAGCCGTTCACCTCGTCCGTCGTCCTCGGCGTGCCGATCCGCTGCGCGTACAGTCCGCCCTCTCGGTCTGGTTTGTTATTAGTTACCATACCAGAGACGACTCCGGCCACCTGTTTATAAGTGAGGGCGGAGACCGCGGTTCGGCGGCCGACTCCCCGACTACCGCGACCCGAGCGTTTACCACGCAGACGCCCCCTCGTAGTCGTATGTACGTACTGCGAGGCGGTCGCGCGGCGGACGCCGCGGGGACCCGCGAGGCCGACGTGGCGGTCGCGGACGGGGAGGTCGTCGCGGTCGGCGAGCCGAAGGCGGTCGACGAGGCGATAGCGGCGCGCGACGGCGAGCCCACCGAGGTCGACGTCGGCGGGCGGGTCGTCGCGCCCGGGCTGATCGACGCGCACGTCCACGTCATGATGGACGGCCGGCCGGACGTCTCGACCGCGGTCTCCGAGAGCGACTACGCCGCGAGCTACCGGGCCGCGAGCAACCTCGACGCCGCCGTCTCGGCCGGCGTCACGACCGTCCGCGACCTCGGGAGCCGCGGGACGCTCGCGCTCGACGCGGGCGAGGCGGTCACCGCCGACGAGATAGACGGGCCTCGCGTCCTCGCGTGCGGCCGCAACGTGATCATGACCGGCGGCCACGGCAACTGGTTCGGGCGCGAGGCCGACGGCCCCGCGGAGGTGCGGCAGGCGGCCCGCGAGCAGCTGAAGGCGGGCGCGGACGTGCTCAAGTGTA
>NZ_NEWI01000018.1:0-30359 GCF_002135005.1 Halorubrum sp. SD612
CGAGCCGGTCGCGTGCGTCGTCCTCGTCGACAAGATGGGGTACGACGACATCGACGGCGTTCCGGTCTACTCGCTCGTCGACGTGGTGCGCGTCGACCGCGAGGAGTAAGCGCCGAGCCGGTCGGCGGTCGGCCCGTCACGTCGCCCGCCCGTGCGGAACCCATTTGCCTCGGCGTCGCGTATCAGGCCGTATGACGTTCAGCCCCGAAGCCGACGCGGACGCCGAGGAGATCGAACAGCGAGTTGAGACGGTCCTCGCCGACAACGACGTGGTGCTCTTCATGAAGGGGAACCGCCTGATGCCCCAGTGCGGCTACTCCCAGCGCGCCGTCGAGCTGATCTCCCAGCACGTCGAGGAGTTCGAGACGGTCGACGTGTTGCCCGCGCTGCCGCAGTACCGCGAGGCGCTGGAGTCTCACAGCGGGTGGGAGACGATTCCGCAGACGTTCGTCGACGGCGAGTTCGTCGGCGGCAGCGACGTGCTCGGCGAACTCGACGAGCGCGGCGAGCTCGCCGCGGAACTGGGCGCCGAGTGAGCCGTCGCCCCCGCCGTTGATCCTCCGGTCCGGGCGCGACGTGCACGCGGATCCTGACTCCTCGAAGGGCAGTCCATATAAACCTACGGTGCGTAGTTACGGTAGGTGCGGCCGTTGCCGCCGCCGCCGTGACCACCGGTTCGACCCCACCGCATTCCACAAACAATGACAGGCCGCGTGTTCCGACTCCATTCGACGCTCGAACTGCCACTCGAAGACGTAGAGACGTACTTCGACGAAGACCCCGATCTGCCGGAGGAGATCGACGACATCGACATCACGCGTCGAAACAACACACTCATCATCAAGGCCCTGTCCGACGACGAGTCGATCAGCAAGTACACGCCCACGGCGCAGCTGAAGGCGTCGGTCACGGAGACCCGCGTCTGGGAGGAGGAGCCGCCCCGCGCCGGCGGTCCCCAGTGGATGGACGACGAGGAGGAGGAGATCCCCTCCGAGCTCGTCGAGTTCGCCTGCTTCAAGGGCGACCGCGAGACCGTCCTCCAGAACTCCGCGCTCCAGTACCCGATGTTCCGCGTGCTCCGCAAGATCGCGACGCTCTCCGAGAAGGGGACGCTGACCGCGATCACGGAGGAGGACGGCGAACTGGAGGCGACCCGGATCGTCGAAGGTGAACCCCGCCCCGCCAGCATCGAGGTCGTCGAGAGCCCGCAGGGCGCCGGCGAGGGCGACGGCGGCGTCAACTGGCGCGACAACGAGTTCATCTCCGACTGAGGCGGCGCGTTCGCCGCGGCCGGTCCCGCGTGCGGCGTGCGATTCGCGGCTCCCTCGCCGTCCGACCGCCGACTCTTTATCCGCGCGACTCCCTCTCCCGGTCATGAGCAACTGGGTGAGCCTCTTCTCCGGCGGCAAGGACTCCTCGTGGGCCCTGTACCGCGCGCTGGAGGAAGGGCTCGACGTCTCGCGGCTGCTGACCGTCCACCCCGCCGGCGACTCGTACATGTACCACACGCCGGCGACCGAGCTCGCCGAACTCGCGGCCGAGAGCGTCGGCGTCGACCTCGTCGAGGTGTCGCCGGACGACTTCGGCGCCGCAGACGTCGACGACGCCGGCGCGCAGGGCGACGCGGAGCTGGAGCCGATGGAGGCGGCGCTCCGAGAGATCGCCGCCGCGGACGACCTCGACCTCGCCGGCGTCACGGCCGGCGCCGTCGAGAGCGAGTTCCAGACGGACCGGATTCGGGGGATGTGCGACCGGCTCGGGATCGACCTGTTCGCCCCGCTGTGGCAGCGGGACCCGGTCGAACTCGCGGAGGCGATGTTCGACGCCGACTTCGAGATCCGGATCATCCAAGTGGCGGCGTACGGGCTCGACGAATCATGGCTCGGACGACGGTACGACGCGGACGCGCTCGACGACCTGCTCGCGCTCCGCGAGGAGTACGGCGTCCACCCGCTCGGCGAGGGCGGCGAGTTCGAGACGTACGTCGTCGACGGCCCGCACATGGACCGCCGCATCGACCTGACGTACGACACGGTCTGGGAGGGTGACCGCGGTCACATCGAGGTCCGCGACGCGACGCTGGAGTAGAGCGCCCTCTGAAACGGCGAAAGAGCCCCGTTACGGCCAGTTTCCGGCCTGATCGTACGCGTCCACGATCCGACCGATACCGACGACGTACGCCGCGGTGCGGAGGTTGCGGACGTCGTTCGACTCGTAGGTGTCGACCAGCGTGTCGAACGCCTCCGTGATCACGCGTTCCAGTTCCTCGTTGACGCGCGCCTCGGTCCAACTGAATCGCTGTCGGTTCTGGACCCACTCGAAGTACGATACGGTGACGCCTCCCGCGTTCGCGAGGATGTCGGGGACGACGTTGACGTCGCGGTCGGCGAGCACGTCGTCGGCGTCGGGCGTGAGCGGACCGTTCGCCGCCTCGACGATCAGGTCGGCGCCGACGTCCGCCGCGAGCTCGGCGTCGACCGCGTTCTCCAGCGCGGCCGGGACGAGGCAGTCGACGTCGAGCGTGAGCAGCTCGTCGTTCGTGAGGCCGTCGGCGCCGGGGTAGCCCGTCACCGGCCCGGTCTCGGCCTTGTGCGCCTTCACGTCGCGGGGGTCGAGCCCTTCCGGGTCGCGGATCCCGCCGACGGAGTCGGAGACCGCGACCACGTCGGCGCCGAGGTCGTCGAGCAGCGCCGCCGCGATTGACCCGGCGTTGCCGTACCCCTGAACCGCGACGGTCGCGTCCGCGACGTCGCGGCCGAGCCAGTCGAACGCCTCGCGGGCCGACAGCGCGACGGAGCGACCGGTCGCCTCGACGCGACCCTCGCTGCCGCCGGAGTCGAGCGCCTTCCCCGTGATGACGCCGGGGGCGGTGGTGTTTTCGAGGGTCTCGTAGGTGTCTTTGATCCAGTTCATCTCCCGCTGGCCGGTGTTGACATCCGGCGCGGGGATGTCGCGGTCCTCGCCGATCAGCGGCCGGAGTTCCGTCGCGAACGCCCGCGTGAGTCGCTCCAGCTCGGACTCGGAGTAGTCCGCCGGATCGACCGCGATGCCGCCCTTCCCGCCGCCGTACGGGACGTCGACGACGGCGCACTTGTACGCCATCCAGCCCGACAGCGCCTTCACCTCGTCGCGGGTGACGCCCGGGTGATAGCGGATCCCGCCCTTGTACGGCCCCCGGTCGCCGTTGAACTGCGCGCGGTACGCGCGCACCGTCTCCAGCGAGCCGTCGTCGCGCTCGAACGTCAGGTTCGTCTCTAACACCCGTTCCGGGTTCTTCAGGCGCTCGATGACGCCCGAGTCGGCGTCGACGACCGCCGCGGCGTCGTCTACCTGCTCCCGCAGGCTCTCGAACGGATTCGCCTCCGTAGCCATACGATCAGTCTCGGTGGGCGGTGGTTAACTGTGGCGACCGGTACGGAAATTGTGCGTGCCGACACCGTCCGAACGACGCGCATCGACGCCGATCGAGCGATGCGGGTCGACCCCGTCCACAGCGACAGCCGGGCGGGTCGCGACCCGAATGCCGGCCGGGCCACCGATCCGACTCAGCGGGTCCCGTCGGGCGCGCGGTCGAGGATCCGCTCCGCCTGCGCGATCAGCGGCGCGTCGATCATCTCGCCGTCCACCTGGAAGACGGCGCGTCCCTCCCCCTCCGCCTCGTCGCGGGCGTCGAGGACCGCCGCGGCCCACTCGACGTCGTCCGGGTCCGGGGTGAACGCCTCGGTGATCGGGCCTACCTGCGCCGGGTGGATCGCCAGCTTCCCGTCGTAGCCGAGCCGGCGCGCGAACGCGGCGTCCTCCCGGAGCCCCGACTCGTCCGAGAAGTCCGTGTAGACCGTGTCGAGCGCGTCGACGCCGGCCGCGCTCGCGGCGAGGACGACGTGTTCGCGGGCGTACAGCACCTCCGTCCCCTCGTCGGTCCGGGTCGCGCCCACGTCCGCTGCGAGGTCTTCGGCGCCGAACGCGACCGCGTCGGTCGCCTCCGCCGCCGCGATCGCCTCCGCCGCGAGGACGCCCGCCGCCGTCTCGACGAGCGCGAACACCGCAGGATCGCGGCCCCGCTCGGCGCACAGTTCGGCGACGCGCTCGACCCGACCCGCCCCCTCGACCTTCGGGAGCATCACCGCGTCGAGGGTGACCGCGTCGCCGCCCCCCTCTCTGTCGGTACCGATCACCCCGTCGAGGTCGGCCGCGGGCGACTCGGCGGTGAGTCGGACGCAGACCTCCGCGTCCGGGTCGAAGGCGGGGTCCGCGAGCACCTCGCGGACCGCCGCCCTCGCCTCGTCCTTCCGGCCGGGCGCGACGGCGTCCTCGAGGTCGAAACAGATCACGTCGGCGCCGGTTCCCGGCGCCTTCCGCATGAGTTCGGGGCTGTCGCCGGGCGAAAACAGCAGGCTTCGGCGTGGCATGTGCGGGGGTGCGCGGGCGGGCGGCTAAAACCCGACGGCCGCCCCGAGGGCGGTGTTCAGATAAGGATTGAAAGGTGAGACGGTGCGTTTTCAAAGTGTTCTATGCCCAAAAACGACCGCTTCAACGGCTGTTTAGACGATATCAACTTAGAGTTTGTGGAGCGAGAAGCAACACCGCGGCTGTTGATGAAGCTCAGTATTCAGCTTCATTTGGCTGGATTATCGCTTTCAAATACTGTTTCGTTTCTTGAGGTATTCGGTGTTGATCGGGTTCGCTCCACCGTTCATAACTGGGTTCACAAGTCCGATCTACAGCCGGAGTCTGGGCGAAGCCCGAATCACGTTGCGGTCGATGAAACTGTGATTCGACTTAACGATGAACAATATTGGCTGTACGCTGCTGTCGATCCGGAAACGAACGATCTGCTCCATACGCAGCTTGAACCGACAAGAAACAATGCGATCGCAGATCAGTTTTTCGCAGATCTCCGCGAGAAACACGACGTAGATGACGCGATTATTCTCGTCGATGGCGCAGCTCCACTTCAGCGAGCCTGTCGAAAGCATGACCTCGATTTCAGATACGAACGACATGGAAATCGGAACAGCGTTGAACGTGTATTTCGTGAGGTAAAACGCAGAACTATCTGTTTCTCAAACTGTTTCAGTAACGCTGAAGCAGAAACAGCAAACGAGTGGCTGAGATCGTTCGCCTTCGCATGGAATCAGCTTATCTGAACACTACCGCCCCGAGAGCGGTACCGATTTCACGCCGCCGGTCGAGCGGGGGCCCATGCCCGGACTGTACTACGAGGAGTTCGAAGTCGGCGAGACGATCGACCACGCGACGCGGCGGACGATAAGCGAGGCCGACAACCAGCGCTTCTGCGACATGACGATGAACCAGCAGCCGCTCCACCTCGACGCCGACTTCGCCGCGGAGACGGAGTTCGGCGAGCGACTGGTGAACGGGCTCTACACCCTGTCGCTCGCGGTCGGCCTCTCCATCCCGGAGACGACCGACGGGACCATCGTCGCGAACCTCTCGTACGACGGCGTCGAACACCCGAACCCGGTGTTCCACGGCGACACGATCCGCGCCCGCTCGACGGTCACCGACAAGCGCGAGACGAGCGACGGCGAGCGCGGCGTCGTCACCATGCGCGTGGAAGCGTTCAAGATCGTCGACGGCGACGACGACGTCTTAGTCTGCGAGTTCGAGCGGACGGTCCTCTCCGAGAAGCGGCCGACGGGGGACGGGGGCGGCTGACTGCCTCAGTCGTCCTCGCCGGCGAGCAGCAGCCCGAGGTAGGAGGTGCGAACCTGGTCGTCGGCGTCGAGGCCGAGCCGGTCGAGCGCCTCGATCGCCGCCTCGCGCGCCGCGTCGACCTCGCCTTCGGACTCGACGGCGCGTTCGATCTCGACGTACTCGTCGAGCCCGGTGACGGCGTCGAGCGTCACGGTGAACCCGTCGTACGCCCAGAACACGCGCCGCTTCTCCACCGTCGCGGCCGGCTCGAAGCCGAGCCCGGAGAGGGCCGCCGCGAGCGCCTCTCCGTCGTCGACGCCCGTCTCGTGTTCGGCGCGGGTCTTCGAGGCCTCGTCGAGGAGGGGTCCCTTGTAGGTGATCGTCGCCGCCGGGTCGTCGGCGGAGGACGCCGACCCCTCGCCGTCCGACAGCGACATCTCGCGCCGGATCCGGAGCGCCTCGTCCGTTTCGGCGAACTCGCGGTGCGGCGCGTCGTAGTACGTGTCGCGCTGTCGCTTGGCGGCGACGTGCTCGGCCCCGACCTCGCGGAGGCGCTCTCGCGTCGCATCCAGGTCCGCCGGTACCTTGATCTCGACCTCGTCCATGCCCGGCACTGCGGTCGGACCGCTCATAAGGAGCGCGGGACGCCGCCGTGCTCCGCGACGAACCGCCGCGACCCGTAGGCCGGCGCGTCGGCCGCCGAATCGCCGCTGTCGCCCGCTCGTCGGCGGGCTTCGGGCCGAACCGTGCTTCTTAAGGGTGTAACAGGTGACCTTCAGGTATGAGCGATCAGGAGCAAGCGGACGCGGCCGCCGAGGCCGAGGAGACCGAGACCGAGACTGACGCTGACGGACTCGAAGACGGCGACTTCGTCCGCGTCGCGTACACGATCCGAACGGCCGACGACGACCGCGTCATCGACACGACCGACAAGGAGACGGCCGAGGACGCCGAGATCGACGTCGACGAGTACGATTTCGAGCCCCGGATCATCGCGCTCGGTGCCGGCCACGTGTTCCCCTCCGTCGAGGAGGCGTTCATCGGCGGCGCCGTCGGCGACGAGGGAACGGTCGACGTCCCGGCCGACGACGCCTTCGGCGAGTACGACCCCGACGAGGTCGAGACCGTCAAGGCCGACAAGATCCCCGAGGACAGCCGCTACCCCGGCGCGCAGGTCCAGATCGACAATCAGCAGGGCCACCTCGAGACGATCATCGGCGGCCGCGCCCGCGTCGACTTTAACCACCCGCTCGCCGGCGAGGACCTCGAGTACGAGTACGAGATCCTCGAAGCCATCGACGACCGCGAGGAGCAGGCCGCCGGCATGCTCGGGATGTACCTCCAGGAGGCGCCCGAGGTCCGCATCGAGACGGAGACCGAGGAGGAGGAGACCGTCACGGAGGACGAGGACGGCGAGGAGACCGTCGAGACCGAGGAGGTCGAGAAGGACATCCTCTACGTCACCGCGACGCAGGCGATGCAGATGAACCAGCAGTGGATGTTCCAGAAACAGCAGATCGCGCAGGACCTCATGGACCGCCTCGACCTCGACCGCGTCGTGATCGAGGAGGTCATCGAGGGCGGCGGCATGGGTGGCCTCGGCGGCATGATGGGCGGCATGGGCGGCGCCGGCGCCGGCGATGTCGACATCGAGGAGGCGCTCGAGGACGTCGACGTCGACGCCGACGAGATCGTCGACGAGATCGACGAGGAGTAACGGACCCCGTCGCTGCCGGGTTTCGCTTCTTCGAGACGCTGGTGCCTCGAGCGGCCGCGCTACGCCGCCACTCACTCCGGTGGCTCAGCCCGCAGCGTCAGGTCGACCGACGAACGGATCGCTTTTGCCCGACGCCGCGCCCACACCGGTATGGAGATCGAACGGGCACGCGAGGACGCGCTCGTCGCCGCGGTCGCGGGCGCGACGACCGTCGCGGTCGCGTTGTTGTCGAGCTTCACCGCCGTCGTCTCGGTTGCGACGCTCCCGACGCTGGCGCCGCTCGCCGTGTACGCGTCGTACCTCTTCTCGCGGAAGGGCGGGCCGTACGGAGCGTTCGACACCGCGCGAAACTGGGCGATCGCTTCGGCCGTCGTCGGCGCGCTGACACTTCTCGCGTCCGTCGTGTCGTAGCCGAATCAAGCGATCGGCCGCGTCAGGCGATGTCGCGGCTCGTGTCGACGGCGACCTCGTCGGTGAGTTTCAGCTTCAGCGGCTCCTCCAAGGCGGCGCCGCCGCGGAACTTGGCGACGACGAGCCGGTTCGCGATGTCGGTCCCGGTGACCGTCGTCCGGAGGTCGAACACGATGTCCGCGACCTGTTCCGTGATCCGGCGCGCCTGCGGGTCCTCCCCGCCGCGGAGCGCGTGGAGCAGCGCGACGCCGTCGGCGTCGTCGACCCGAGCGCGCACGCCGTCGAGGAACTCGGCGTACGCCGCCGGAGACGCGCCGCGCTCCAGCGGCTCCACGGAGTCGACGATCAGCGTTCCCTCTTCCGGGAGATCGGTCGTGAGCGACGCCGCCTCGTCGAGGTCGCCGACCTCGTCGGTGGCCTCCACCGTCGTCTCCCCGTCCCCGTCGCGGCTGAGCGCCGCCTCCACCGCCCCGGCCGATCGGACGGTCGTGAGGTAGCGGCACCTCCGAACGCGGGCGAACCGGTCCAAGATGAGCTCGGACTGGCTGTCGGGGTTCGCCTTCAACACGACGACGCTACCGCTCGGGAACCCCCCGCCGAACTGTCGGTCCAGCACCGAGACCCCGGTCGGAAGCGTCTCCATATGATCGCTGCCGCCCGTGGAGGTTTGGGTCTGTCGGTGGCGGCTCTCTCGACCGGTCTCGCCACCGAAATCCGCCGCCCCGGAGTCGGCCGCGTCCGTGATTCTCACGCGATCTGCCACCCGTCCGCCGCCGCCGTCTCGCCGAGTCGCCGAGCGAGTTCGTCGTACGCGCTCCGGACCGCGGGGTCGGACAGCGGCTCGGCTCCGCCGTCGGGAACCGCACCGAGGACGGGACAGCCGAGCAGCGTCGCAACCGAGTCCGGTACGCTCGCCTCGCCGACGGCGACCGCCCCGACCGGCGGGCAGTCGAGGCGGCGAGCGATCGCCGCCGTCTTCGCGGCGTCACGGAGCGCGGCGCGGCGGAGCGGCGTCGCGATCAGCGCGCGGTCCGCGGCCCGAAGCGGCGCGGCCGCGTCCGCCGACGCGCCCGCCGGGCAGTCGAGCAACACCGGCGCGCCGTCGGGCGTCGCGCCGTCGAGCGCCGCGAGCGCTCCGAACGCGTCGACCGATCGCGGCGCGTCCGGGGCGGCGAGAACGGTCGGCTCGGAGCGGTCGGGACGGACCGGAACGGTCCCGCGGACCGCGTCGCGGACCGTCGTCTCGTCCTCTGGACCGCTAGGGAGATCGGGATCGGCCGGACCGCCGTCGGTCGCGGTCTCCGCTGCGAGCCGCGCGAGGTTCGGCAGATCCCAGTCGGCGTCGACCGCGATGGTCCGCGCGCCGCGCCGCGAGAGTGCGCGCGCGAGCCCGAGGGTGGTCGTCGTCTTTCCGCTTCCGCCCTTGCCGCCGGCGACGGCTATCACGGGGGTGGTGCGTCGGTATTCGTCATAAGGAGCGGGCCGGTCGCCGGGGGTGCGGGCGTTCGGCTCGCCGGAACGACGGGCGTAGTCCGCGAGTCAGTCCTGACAGCAGCCGCCGGCTTCCCCGCCGAAGTCGACCGCGAGGGGCTCCGAGATGGCTTCGTTGATCGCTTCGAGGGTCTCGTTCAGCTCGTCTTGCGCGTCGAGGTACTCGCTCATCACCGGCATCGAGTGGAGCTCGTCCTGCGCCTCCTGAACGCGCTGAAGTTCGGCGTTCGTCGCCTGCCCGGTCTGGCGGGCCTGCATGAACTCCGCGCGAAGCTGCTCGAACTCGTCGATCGCCGCTTGTACCTCCTCGTCTCGCTGGACCGCGGCCCTCGTCTCCTCGAAGCGCTCGTACTCCGGGGTTTCGGCGATGCGTTCGCCGAGCTCTCGACCGAGGTCCTCGATGGAGACCTGTTCGACGCTCATGTTCTGACATCGTGGCCGAGCGGTTTGAACCTGCCGGAGCCGGGGCTCGGCGGCGACGTTCGGGGTTCGCTACGCCATCCGAGACGCGACGAACTCGACGACGGCATCGAGCTCTTGCGGGCCGATGCCGTGGCCGCCCGGGAAGCTCCCGCTCGCGACATCGGCGTCGAGAGTTTCGAACCGTTCGACGGCCGCGGTCGTCCGCGACTCGGGAATCACCCGGTCGCCGGCGCCGGCGCCGACGAAGACCGGCTTCCCCTCGATCCCGTCCGGGTCGAGGTCGGCGTGCGACTCCGCGAGGTACCCGTGGAGGGCGACGACCCACGCGTAGCGGTCAGGGTCCTCCAAGAGGAGCGAGAGGCTCGTTATCGCGCCCTGACTGAACCCGAGCAGCCCGAGCCGGTCGGCGTCGAGTCCGTAGGCGTCGACCGCGCGCTCGACGCTCTCACCGATCAGGTCGAGGCTCCGCCGGAAGTCGTCGGCGTCCGGTTGGCTGGACTCCAGCCCGCCCGCCGAGAGGTCCAGTTCGTACCACGTGTACCCGCCCTGAAGCGGGTCGGGAGCGCGAAGGCTGACGACGTGGAGCTCGTCGGGCAGTTCGGCCGCGACCGGGAGGAGGTCCTCCTCGTCGGCGCCGCGCCCGTGGAGGACGAAGACGGCGGGCGCGGGCTCGCCGCCGGACTCCTCGTCGGGGGCGACGTGAACGTGTTCGAGCGGAATCTCGGTCATCGGTGCGGGGTTAGCGAGGGCGGCTGTTAGGTCCGTCGACCGCGGCAGCGCGTCGGTTCGGCGGGCCGCTCGTCGTCTCAGGATCGGCCGACTTGGACGCCGAGTGCGACGCGTCGAGACGCCGTGACGACCCCGGCGCGGGGCGAGGGATTCCGACGATCACGAACGTCTGGGACGAAACTCGGGGTCGAACGCGCCGTTTAACCGTCCTGCCGCACAATCCAGTCGACATGAGCGGCTCCACCGAGGGCGACCTGACGAAGACGGGGATGGCCCTCAAGCACGACCGCGAGTGGGACTACGAGCTCGACCGAATCTTGGAGGCCATCGAGGAGCGCGACGCCTCGAAGGTCGGCTTACAGTTCCCCGAGGGGCTCAAGCGCCGCGGTCCGAAGGTCGCGGACGACCTCCGCGAGGTCGCACCCGACGACGTCACGTTCATGCTCTCGGGGCAGCCCTGCTATGGGGCCTGCGACCTCGACACGTACCTGATGCGGCGGACGGACGTGTTCGTTCACTTCGGCCACACGCCGATGAAGGAGTCCGACAGCATCGTTTACGTCCCGCTGTTCTCGAACGTCGACCCGTTCCCAATCATGGAGGACGCGCTGGAGGAGGAACTCGCGCCCCCCGAAGAGGACGCCGACGTGGGCCTCGTCACGACCGCCCAGCACATGAACCGGTTCGAAGAGATGACGGACTGGCTGGAGGAGCGCGGCTACGAGGTCCACACCCGCCGGGGCGACGACCGCCTCACGAAGGAGGGGCAGGTGCTCGGCTGTAACTACGCCTCCGCGGACATCGACGCCGAGCAGGTGCTGTACGTCGGCGGCGGGAAGTTCCACCCGGTCGGGCTGGCGATGGAGCACCCGGACAAGCGCGTCGTCATCGCGGACCCGGTCAACAACGCCGTCTCGGTCGCCGAACACGACCAGTTCCTCAAGCAGCGCTACGCCGCGGTCCACAAGGCGATGGACGCCGAGAAGTGGGGCGTCATCTTCTGTACGAAGATCGGGCAGGGCCGCTGGGAGAAGGCCCAAGAGATCGTCGACAACAACGACAACGCCTACCTGATCACGATGGACGAGGTGACGCCGGACCGCCTCCGGAACTTCGACATGGACGCGTTCGTCAACACTGGCTGCCCGCGGATCACGACCGACGACGGCCCGCGGTTCCACAAGCCGATGCTGACGCCGGGCGAGTACGAGGCCGCGATCGGGGAGAAGCCGCTCGACTCGATCGAGTTCGACACGTTCCACGACACCTGGTAGGGCGGCGCACGGGAGCAGGAGACGCTATTTTTTTTCGGGTACCGTCCTCGGAGCGGAATCGCCGTCACGCTTCGTTCGGCGGATGGAAAAAGAGCCCGTCGACCACGAGGGCCCCGGCCGCGAGCGACGCGCCAGCGACGGGAACCGCGTTCCCCTGCGCGAGGAGCGACCCGACCGCGTACACGGCGCAGAACGCGAGCGGGATCGCGAGCAGGACGAGGTCGGCGCGGTCGAGGTCGTCGAGGACCGCCCCCTGTCCGCGGTGGCTCCCGCTCATTCCATGTACCCGAGGTCGCGGAGCTTCTGTGCGATCTGCTTCGCCTCCGCCTCGGAGACCCCGTCGTCCGACTCCATCTCCTGAACAACGACGTGTTTCACGAACTCCTTGACGGAGCCGAACGGTTCGTCTTCGATGTACTCCTCCACGTCCGCGACGAACTCCTTCCGCAGCGAAATCGTGGTGTACTCGCTCATTGGCAAACATCTCCCGCTCCGCCGACAAAAATTTAATTATATCTAATTAGGCCGTTCCGCGGCCCGACACGCTCGATCGGTGAGCGTTCGTCGAAGGGGCCGGCCTCGCGAGCGATCGGCTCGCCGAGCGTCGAGCGGCGAACGACCAACATTCGATGGAAGCGGCTCTACCGTCGCGCGTCGGAACAACGTTTATTTGCCGAGCGGACGGGCGTTGAGGGTGAGGTTCTCCGTGATGTCCACACCCAGCGGTTCGATCACCGTCGTCCTCGCCGCGGGAACGCCCGACCGAGCCGCGGAGCTGAAGGACTCGCTTGAGCGCGCGGACGACCGCCTCGCCGTCGAGCCGGTCGCGGGGGCCGACGCGGCCGCGGAGATAATCGAGGACTCGCCCGTCGATTGTCTGGTCACGGTCGGCGACCCGGCGGAACCGACCGGCCTCTCCCTCGTTTCGACGGCCCGCGATCGGCACCCGGAGCTTCCGATCCTGGTTTGCCCCGACCAGACGCTCGACGCGCCCGCCGTGTCCGCGGCGTTCGACGCGGGCGCCACCGACGTCGCGAGGGCGTGTCCCGATTCGGACCGGACGCCCGTCCTCGTTCACCGGATATCGAACGCCGTCGCGTCCGCCCGCGCCGTCGCGGAGGCGGAGCGGCAGCGCGACCGGTTCGAGGAGTTCGTCCAGGGCGTCTCTCACGACCTGCGGAGTCCGCTCAACGTCGCGCAGGGTCGGCTCGCGATGGCGCAAGCGGAGGGCGGCGGCGAACACGTCGACGACGCGGCGTCAGCGGTCGACCGGACGCTGGAACTGCTCTCCGACCTGTTGACGCTCGCGGAACAGGGCGAGCGGCCGGAAGACCTCGATCCGGTCGAACTGGCGGCCCTCGCCGACGAGTGTTGGGCGAACGTCGCGACCGGCGACGCCACGCTGACCGTCGACACCGACCGGCGTATCCTCGCCGACAGCGGGCGGCTGAAGCGGCTGTTGGAGAACCTGTTCCGGAACAGCGTGGAACACGGCGGCGACGACGTGGTCGTCGTTATCGGCGACATCTCCCCGATGTACACGACGACGCGCGCCGGCGTGGTCCTGCCGGCCGGGTTCTTCGTGGCGGACGACGGCCCGGGAATCTCGCCGGAAGCGCGCGACCGCGTGTTCGAGGTGGGGTACACGACGGGCGCGAACGGGACCGGCTTCGGACTGAACATCGTCAGCGAGGTCGCCAGGGCCCACGGGTGGGAGGTCACCGTCTCCGAGGGGGCGCGAGGCGGTGCCAGATTCGACGTGACCGGCGTCGAGTTCGACGACTGACCGGCTTCAGTCCGCACCCGCGGTCCGCTCGACGTACGTGACCGCCGCCGTTGGCGAGTCGACGGCCTCGACGCCGTCTACGTCGTGCGTGTCGATTCCGGCCACCGGACGGCCCTGCGCGAGTGCGAGCCCGATCTCGGAGAGCGTGCCCCCCGCCCCGTCGACCGCGACCGCGGCATCCCCGTTCATGACGACGAGGGCGTTACGCGCGTGGCCGAGCCCCGTCGCGATCGGCGTCGTGACGTGGGGGTTGGCGTCTCTCCGGTCGTCGGTCGGGAGGATCCCGATCGTCTCGCCGTCGGCCGCCCGGGCCCCGCGACAGACAGCCGCCATGACGCCGCCGAGGCCCCCGCAGACCACGGCGTGGCCCCGCTCGGCGAGCCGCTCGCCGAGGGCCTCCGCGACCGCCGCCGTCTCCGGACCGATCGTACTCCCGCCGATGACGCTGACGCGCATGGCCCGTCGGTGGGTCCGCGCCGGGTAAAATCGGTCGGTCGCGGCCGCGAGGGGCGTCGAGACGGGCTCCCCGCCGATTCTCGTCGTCGAGACGCCCACTGAAACCCTTATCCCTGCCGGCCGTGAATGAGGGCTATGACGTACGATACCGTCGTGTTCGACAACGACGGTGTCCTCGTGGGCCGCACGCGCTTCGACGTGCTCCGGGATGCGACCCGGAACGCGTTCGAGGAGTGCGGCGTCGAGGAGCCCGATCCGGACGACGTAGAGCAGATGACCATCGGTGCGACCCCCGGTAGCGTCGGCACCGTCTGTCAGACGTACGACCTCGACCCGGGGTCGTTCTGGCGGACGCGCGACGACGTGGTGTCGCGGGCCCAACAGCAGGAGGCCCGTCAGGGACGCAAGACGCCGTACGACGACCTCGACGAGCTCCAGGACCTCGACGTCCAGATGGGGATCGTCTCGTCGAACCAGCAGGCAACCGTCGACTTCCTCGTCGATCACTTCGACGGGTTCAACCGGATCGGCGCCGCGTACGGTCGCGAGCCGACGATCCACTCGCTCCAGCTCCGCAAGCCGAACCCCCACTACATCGAGCAGGCGCTCGGCGACCTCGACGCGGACAACGCCCTGTTCGTCGGCGACAACGAGTCCGACGTGCGCGCCGCCGAGAACGCCGGGATCGACTCCGCGTTTATCCGCCGTCCCCACCGCCGCGACTGGGAACTGAACGTCTGGCCGACGTGGGAGATCGACCGGCTCTCCGACCTCCACGACATCGTGGAGTGAGGCCGAGCCCCTTCCGAGCGTCCGCTTTCCGGCAGCAACGCGTCGATGACGACCGCGGGCCGCGTCCGGCGATGAAGCGTTTAAATCGCATGGTGCGTAACTCGCCTCCGTGACCGACTCGCCCCCGTGGGCCGACCTCTTCGGCCATCCCGAACCGTACCCCGAGCAGGCCGACGGCATCGACGCCGCCGTCGACGCCGCCGCGGACGGCGGCTTCCTCGCCCTCGAAGGCGCCTGCGGGACGGGGAAGACGATGCTCGCGCTCACCGCCGGGCTCGACCGCGTCCGCGACCCCGACTCCGACTTCGAGCGGGTCTTCGTCCTCACCAGCGTCAAACAGCAGCTGCGCCAGTTCGAGACGGATCTGCGGGCGGTTAACGAGAACCTGCCGAGCGACTACGACCCCGTCTCTGGTCTCACCCTCGTCGGGAAGGCCGACGTCTGTCCGTACGCCCGCGAGAACCGCGGCGGGGTCGACCGCGAGAACGTGTACGAGCGCTGCGAGGGGCTCCGCGAGCGGACCCGGAACCTCGTCGGCGACGGCGGCACGACGACGACCGCGAACCTCGTGAGCGAGGCGCGGAGCCAGCAGGTGGGACTCATGGACTCGGGGTCGGCGGGACCCGCCGGCGGGACTGCCGCCGCCGACTCGGGCGCGCCCGACGCCGACTACCTCTCCGTCGACGGCGAGCCGACGCCGTATCGCCCCGACACGGAGGAGTACGACGACGTGGAGTTCTGCCCGTTCTACGCCGGCTTCCTCGACGACCTGCCGGAGGACGGCGAGCCCGCCGAGGCGGTCCCGTTCGACGTGACCGAGCTCGGCCACGTCGACGCCGACGAACTCGTCCGGCTCGCGGCGGGCCACGGCTCGTGTCCGCACTCGATCATGGGCGCGCTCGTCCCCGAGGTCGAGGTCGTCATCGGCAACTACTATCACGCGTTCGATCCGGTGACGACGGGGACGTTCACCGGCGCGCTCCTCGACGACTCGACGTTCGTCGTCTGCGACGAGGCGCACATGCTCGAACCGCGCGTCCGGGACCTCGTGAGCGACGCCGTCGCGGACGCGAGCCTCCGCGACGCCGAGAACGAGCTCACGCGCGTCGTTCAGCCCCTCTCGTTCGAGAGCGCGGGCGCCAAGTCGGACGACGCCGCCCTTGTCCGCGGCGAGCTGGAGGACGCGGACGTGACCGTCGAGGAGATCGAGGCGGTCCGAGAGTTCTACGCCGACCTCCGCGGCGAGCTCGACCGCCGCGTGACCGCGCACCTCGACCGCGAGCGCCCCGACTGGCGGGCGTCGATGCGCGACCTTGACGACGAGGAGATCCCGCTCCGCGACCCCGAGGAGCCGGGCGAAGACGCGATCACCGAGTGGGCCGACGGCGAGGGGTACGGCGAGCGCGTCTGGGCGCGCGCCGAGCAGGTTGGCGCGGTCGTCAAGCGCGTCCTCGACTCGCTCGAAGACGAGGACAAGCAGCGCGCCGCGCCCGGGGTCGGCCGCACCCTCAACGCCTGGTATCGCCAGGGACACACCGACTTCTTCCGCGCGATCGAGCTCGAACGCACGTTTGACGAGACGGAGCCGCCGGACTCGTGGCGGCGCGCGTACAACGCCCGCCTCGCGCTCCACAACTGCCTTCCGAGCGAACCGATCGGCGACCGGCTCGCCGAGTTCGGCGGCGGCGTCCTCATGAGCGCGACGCTGGAGCCGATGGACCTCTTCCGCGAGGTGACCGGACTCGATCACCTGGCCGAGCGCGGCCGCCCGGTCATCGAGCGGACGTACGGCCTCTCGTTCCCCGAGGAGAACCGCGCGAGCCTCGCGGTCGACGCGCCGAAGTTCACCCACCAGAACCGCGGCGCGCCGGGGGAGGAGAACCCGACCCGGCTCGCGCACCTCGACGCGACGGCCGCGGTCGCGCGCCGCGACGGGAACGTCCTCGTCGGCACCCCGAGCTACGCAGAGGCGACGTGGATGGCGGAGTCGCTCTCGGCGCGGCTCGACAAGCCTGTCCTCTTAGACGAGTCCTCCGGCGACCGAGAGACGGAGTCGCTGAAGGACGACTTCTTCGCCGGCGACGGCAAGGTGCTGGTGACGAGCCTCCGCGGCACCCTCACGGAGGGCGTCGACTACCGCGGGGACCGGCTCTCGGCGGCCGTCGTCTGCGGCGTCCCGATCATCAACACGGCGCGACCGCAGACGCGGGCGGTAATCACCGCCTACGACCGCCGGTTCGAGTCCGGCTTCGAGACGGCCCTGACGGTGCCCGCCGTCAGAAAGGCGCGGCAGGCGGTCGGCCGCGTCATCCGCGGACCGGACGAGCGAGGCGTCCGCGTCCTCCTCGACGCCCGGTACGCCCGCGACTCGTGGAACGCGGTCAGGGAGTACCTGCCCGATCACGAGCGGGAGGAGTACCAGCCGGTGAGTCCGGACATGCTGGATGTCGCGCTCGACCGGTTCGCGTCGCGCCGGTAGCCGGTGACTAACAGCGCGTTCAATGTGAGTAGGCAGCGCGTAACTACGTCTCCGGGGAACGTGTGTCAACGTATGGAACCACCCTCTCACGGCGAACTGTACCACGTCGTCTGTCGCGAGTGCCCCTTCGAACGGCTGATCGGAATCGCGGGAGACGCGGACGACTACGGCCGCAACCACGCCGCAGACACCGGTCATCGAGTGGTGATCGACCGGGTCGAGTGAGTCTCGGCTCGCCCGGCCCGACGGTCTCGAGCGGGCCCGGTCACCCCGGCCAAGGCGTTTGAACGACCCTCAGACGACGTTCGAGTCGATGTCGCGCGGGAAGTTAGTGAGCCGCTCGGTCCCCGACTCGGTGATCGCCACCGTGTCGGAGTGCCGGTAACCGTACTCGTCGGTGTACAGCCCGGGTTCGATCGTGTACACGTGTCCGGGCCGCATCACGGCGTCGTCGCCGTCGTAGCGCTCGCCCCAGCCGCGGTCGATGTACGGCGGCTCGTGGGCGCCGAGCCCGATGTTGTGGCCGACGTGGTGTTGCGCTAGGTCCGTCACGCCCTGCTCCTCGAAGTACTCCCAGACGACCTCGTCGACCTCGGCGACCGGCACGCCGGGACCCAAGGCGTCGATCGCGAGCGTCTGCGCTTCCAGCATGAGCTCGAAGTAGTGCTCCTGTCCGTCGGTGTAATCGCCGACGAACATCGTCCGTTCTAACTCCGAGCGGTAGCCGTCGACGTTCGCGGTCGCGCCCGTAACGAGCACGTCGCCCTCGGAGAGCCGCTCGTTCGGGGTGTGCCCGTGCGGGAGCGCGGTCTCCTCGCCGGAGATGTAGCCCGCGTGGACCGGCCCGTCGCCGCGGACGCGGACGCTGTAGGCGTCGCCGAGCGCGTCGAGCATAGCGCGCGACGCCTCCGTGGACGCGCGCTGCGAGACGGTCGCCGGGTGCGCGCCCGGTTCGGAGTAGTCGGCGAGGTAGCGGTGGCCGAGGTTCGCCCACTTCGCGGACTCGCGAATCAGGTCGACCTCCGCGTCGGACTTCGCCCAGCGCATCCGGTCGACCCACGCCTGGGCCCTGACGTCGACCGAGTCGGAAAACGCGGGCCCCTCGTACCCCATCACGCCCGGCGGGCCGTCGGCGTCGGCGGCTATCGTCTCGGCGCCGAGGTCGCGCAGCATCTCGACGGCGACCGAGACGGGCTCGCCACCGGGATAGTCGAAGTAGTGGTGGACGGCGTCGATCCGCGGGTTGGGCTCGACGCGCTCGACCTCCAGCCTCGGGACGGTTATCTCGACGCGGTCGTCGGTGACCGCGAGGACGACCGGCCGCTCCGTCTGGATGTGGTGGAAGCCGGTGAGGTACTCTATCGCCGTCGCGCCGACCCACGTCGCGGCGTCGGCGTCGGTGTCGGCGAGCCGGTCTCGGACGGCGGCGAGCCGGTCGTCGAAGGCCGACTCGGGAAGTCGCGTGGCCATGGCTCAGGGATGTGCGAACGCGCGCATAAAAAGTCGGGTAGCGGAACGCGAAGTACGGGCGTCTTCGGCGCCGGCTCAGCGCTCGCGGCGAGCGAAGGCGAGGTTGCCGGAGACGTTCTTGATGTAGGCGGTCACAGTCTCGCCCTCCTGCGCGCTGGGGACGAAGATGGTGTACTCGCCGCGCTCGGCGACCCCGTCGCCCTTGCGGCCGGTGCCGACGATCTCGAGCTCGTAGGTGTTGCCCGACTCGACGGCGTCCTCCTGCCGCTGGGTGTCGGAGGTGTTCTGCTTCGCCACCGGTCGGAAGGCCCCGCAGGCCTCACAGCGGAGCATCGGCGTCCGGTTCTCGGTCTCCAGTCGCGTGTCGGGGAGGCCGCACTCCGAGCAGGTGACGAACGACTCGATGTACGAGTCGATCGCGGCCTGGAAGTCGCGCTCGCGGAAGTTCCCGCTGTAGCGCGCGCGGCCGTCCTCGTACTGCCCGGCCGTCCCGAGCTCCTGCTGTATCTTCGAGTGGACGTGTTCGGGGTCGCGGCTCAGCGCGTCGGCGATCGCGGAGAGGTTCGTCAGTCGCGTGAACGCCCCGTCCTTCTGCGTTTCGGGGTCGGGTACCGACAGCCGCTCGTCGGAGCCGCCGAGGTCCGGCACCTCCTCCATCGCGCGGTCGAGGCTCGATTCGTAATCCATACGCGATGGAACGACAGCGCGACGGAAATCGCTTCCGGGTTCGGAGCGGGGGCCCGGAATGGACCCGGTGCTAGGAGAGTGGCAGTCGGCCAGAAGTAGCGGGAGGTAGATTTGAACTACCGATCTCCGGGTTATGAGCCCGGCGGAATCTCCTGGCTATCCCATCCCGCTATCGTAGCACAATCGCGTGTGACTGTTAAGGGTTCTGATCCCGCCGCCGGTGTGCGATTCGTCCACGCGTCTGCGCCGTTCGCGTTCCCCCGAATCGGTGCCGCGGGGACGTTCGATCACTCCTCGCTCGCGGCTTCACCGTCCTCCGCTCGCGCCGCGATGGCCCTGATCCGTACTCGCAGCGCGAGAACCGCATATCCATCGCTGAACACCGATCCGACGGACCCGTCGATCACTTCCCGACGGTCCGCGGCCGAGCGTAAAAATGATCCCGGGACCGCCCCTCCATTGCGTCGGCCGCAAACAATTTCACACATCATAGATAGTGATAGACGATGTACAAGCCGCTGTTGACGACGGACTTTCTGGACCGGGCGCGACGCCACTACGCCGACGAGGAGGCCGTCCTCGCGGTCGACGGGACGCGGTACACGTACGCCGAACTCGGCGACCGCGCCGACCGCTTCTCCGCCGCGCTTCAGGCGCGCGGGATCGAGAAGGGCGACCGGGTCGCGGTGTTGGACCCGAACACGCACTACCACTTGGAGGCCGCCTACGGCGCGATGCAGGTCGGGGCGATCCACGCCCCGCTGAACTACCGGCTTACGCCGGACGACTTCTCGTACATGCTCTCCGACGCCGGAGTCGACGCCATCTACGCCGACGCCGAGTACGCCCCGAACGTCGAGGCGATCCGCGACGAGGTGCCCACGGAGACGTTCCTCACGAACGACGCCGACGCGGTCGAAGGCGACTGGGAGTCGTTCGACGCGGCGCTCGACGACGCGGACCCGGACGCCTACGAACGGCCGGCAATGGACGAGGACGACGTGATCACGATCAACTACACCTCCGGCACCACCGGCGACCCGAAGGGCGTGTGTCGGACCCACCGGGCCGAGACGCTCCACGCGTACCTCATCTCCATCCATCAGGAAATAACGGACGACGACGTGTACCTCTGGACGCTACCGATGTTCCACGTCAACGGCTGGGGCCACATCTACGCGATCACCGGGGCGGGCGCTCGCCACGTCTGTACCCGCGGGGTCGACGTCGCCGAGACGTTCGACCGGATCCGGAGCGAGGACGTGTCGTACTTCTGTGCGGCGCCGACCGTCCTCAACATGCTCGGCGACCACCACGCCGAACACGGCGGCGCGACGGCCGGCGACAACGACGTGCGGGTCGCCACCGCGGGCGCGGCGCCGCCGGAGGCGACGATCCGCACCGTCGAGGAGGAGTTCGGCTGGGATCTCAAACACGTGTACGGCGCGACCGAGACGGGGCCGCTGATCACCACCTCCGACGCGAAGCGCCACTTCGAGGCGGACTCGGACGACCGCTTCGCCGTGAAGAAGACGCAGGGGATCGGCTACCTCGGCACCGACGTACGCGTCGTCGACGAGAACGGTGAGGACGTGGCCGCGGACGGCGAGACGATCGGCGAGATCGTCGTCCGCGGTAATCAAGTGATGGACCGCTACTGGAACAAGCCCGAGGCCACCGAGGAGGCGTTCTCCGAGCGGTTGGAGGGGTACTACCACATGGGCGATCTGGCCGTCGTCGACGAGGACGGGTTCGTCTCGATACAGGACCGCAAGAAGGACATCATCATCTCCGGCGGGGAGAACATCTCCTCGATCGAACTGGAGGACACACTCTTCGAGCACGACGTCGTCTCCGACGTGGCCGTGATCCCCGCGCCCGACGAGCGGTGGGGCGAGACGCCGAAGGCCTTTGTCGTCCCCGAGGGCGGCGACCCCGACGACGCGGGCGCGACGCCCGAGGACCTGAAGACGTTCGTCCGCGAGCGCGTCGCGGACTACAAGACGCCGGGCGAGGTGGAGTTCGTCGCCGAACTCCCGACCACCGCGACCGGCAAGATCCAGAAGTACGAACTGCGCGAGCGCGAGTGGGACGAGGAGGACCGGATGGTCGGCGAGCGATAACCGGCGCCTCTCCCGCGGTCGTACGAGAAAAGAAACCGTTCAGACCTCTTCGACGCCTTTCTGCTCTGCTTCGTCGGCGTCGTCCGCTTCGCCGGTCTCCGCCTCGGCGCCGCCGGAGTCGCCCAGTCGGTCCGTGTCGATGCTGACGCCCGGAGGAGTCACCACGAGGAAGCCGCGGAAGTGCATCAGCTCGCCGTCCATCTCCTTCACGTCGCGCGCGAAGGGGGCGGCGAGCTCGTTGAGGTCGCCCTCGATCGACAGCACCAGCGTGTTCCCGTAGTCGACGCTGCGGACCCACTCCTCCGGGTCGGTCGTGCCGTCCAGCACGCCGAGGACGACGTCGCCGGCCGCCGCGAACGCCTCGTCCATCTTCTCCTCGGCGTCCCGCAGGTCGAGGTCCCAGTCGCTCATACGTGGTCGTCGACAGGCGGCGGCAAAAACGTTCGGACGCGCGCCGCGTCTCCGGTCCGAGCCGCCGTCCGGTCGCGGAGTGGTTAAGTACGCACCGACCTCAGCGATAGGCATGGAACGCACGCGGCGGTCCCTGCTCGCGGCCGGGGCTACGGCCGGCGTCGTCGGTGTCGCCGGCTGTCTCGGCGGCGGAGGCGGCGACGGAAACGGCGGCGAACTCAGCCTCGACACGGGGTCGTACGACTGCTCGCTCTCTGAGCCGACGGACCCCGACCTCGACTACCGGCCGACGCCCGGGGACCCGGACGCGGACGTGGTCGTCCGGGCGTTCGAGGACTTCACCTGCGGGCACTGCGCGACGTACAACCTCGACCACTTCCCGACGATCCGCGAGGAGTACGTCGGCCCCGGACGGGTCCGCTACGAGCACTGGGATTTCCCGATCCCGGTCAACGAGCGGTGGGCTGTCCCGGTCGCCAGCGCGGCCCGCGGGGTCGGGGTCCGTCACGACGACGAGGCGTTCTTCGAGTTCGCGAAGGCGGCCTACGAGTCGCAGGGGAACTACAGCGGCGAGGCGCTCGGGGCCGCCGCCGAGACCGCCGGCGCGGACCCTTGTGCGGTGTTGTCCGACGCGGAGTTCTCCACGTACGAGGCGGCTACGCAGGACGACAGGTCGGAGGGCTCGTCGATGGGCGTCGAGGGGACGCCGACGATCTTCGTGAACGGCGAGCCGGTAGAGGGCGGGTACGCCGCCGAGACGGTCGCCGCGGCGATCGACGCCGAACTCTGAGGCGCGTGACGGCCCCGGCCGGACCCGAGTCGTGAGGGGACTCTCCGGCCGATACTCTGCGGAGCGTCGGTCTTTTGCCCGTTCGTCCCGTCGTACCCGCAGATGAGCGACGGCGATTCCTCCGCCGCGACCGCGGCCGGCGGCGACCGCCCGGCCGAGATCGATACCGCCGGAGCCGCGGCCGACGCGACCGACCGCCGCCGGCTCGGCGCGGTCGTCCTCGCGGTGCTGATCTCGCAGGTCCTCCTCTACCCGGGCGTGCCGGACCTCGTGGTCGCGCTCGGCGCCCCGGCCGGCATCGACGCCGGGATGTGGTTCCTCGTCGCGGAGTTCGGCGCGTTCGTGACGTTCGCGGTCGTCTGGGGCGCGCTCTCGGACGCGCTCGGGACGCGAGTTCCGCTGATCGTCACCGGCGCGCTCGGCGGCGCGGCCTCCTACGTCGCGCTCGCGTCGCTGCCGGGACTCGGGCTCGGCTTCGGGGCCGCGCTCCTCGTCAGGGTCGTCGGGGGCGCCCTCACTATCGGCGCGTTCTCGCTGTCGATCACGCTGTTGATGGATCTTCGCGGCGGCAACGGCCGGAACATGGGGACCGCCGGGTTCGCCATCGGCCTCGGTGCCGCGGTCGGCTCCGTCGTCGGCGGTTCGCTCGCTGGCCTCGGCGCGCTGTACCCGGTGTACGCCGGGGCGGTCGTGCTGGCGGCGGCGGGGGTGCTCGCGGTGACGATCGGCGACCGGGCAGGGGCGGTCTCGGCGGACACGAGGACCGACTCCGGGGCGACCGACGAAGTCGGCTTCCGCAACGTTCTCGCCCGCGCCCGGACGACGCCCGGCCTCCTCGTCCCGCTCGCGTTCGGCTTCGTCGACCGACTGACGGCGGGCTTTTTCGCTTTGGTCGGCGTCTACTACTTCCAGGACCCGGCGACGTTCGGGCTGTCAGCGGCCGGCGCGGGCGCGACCCTCGCGCTCTTCTTCGTCCCGTTCGCGCTCCTCCAGTCGCCGCTCGGCGCGCTCTCGGACCGGATCGGCCGCTTCCTCCCCGTGGTGGCCGGGTCGCTCGCGTACGGCGTCGCGACGGTCGGCGTCGGCGTGGCGCCCGCGTACCCAATCGCCGCGGCGCTGATGGTCCTCGTCGGCGTCTGCGGCGCCCTGATGGCCCCCGCGACGATGGCCCTCGTCACCGACCTCGTCGAACCGGAGGTGCGGGGCGCGGCGATGGGGCTGTTCAACGTGTTCGGCTCGCTCGGCTTCCTCGCCGGTTTCCTCGTCGGCGGGAGCGCCACGGGCGCGTTCGGGTACACGCCCGCGTTCCTCGCGGTCGGCGGACTGGAACTGGCCATCGCGCTCGCGCTGCTCCCGGCGGTCCGGTCTCTCTCGCCCGGCGCGGGCGTGATCGGTCGACTCGGCGCGGAGGGGTGAGGTCGATTCGACGGTCCCGAGCGGCGGGTCGACGCGCCGTCGCCGTCGCGTGCCCCCTCGCGGTCCGGGATCAGCTCGGCGCGTACCCCTCTCCGCTCTCGGTGTCGAGGAAGGCGGTGAGGAGGTCGACCGCGGCCTCGACGTCGCGCGCGTCGGCCGTCTCGACGGCGGAGTGGTGGTACCGGACGGGGACGGAGAGGGCGCCGACCGGTCGCGCGCCCCCGGCGTTCTGGAGCGCGCCGGCGTCGGTCCCGATGTTCCGAGCGACCTCGGGCTGGAAGTCGATTCCGCGCTCCTCCGCGAGGGACTCGAGCCGATCGACGACCGCGGGCGTCGGGACGACGGTCGCGTCCTTCCGCTTCACGCCCACGCCGTCGCCGAGCGTCGACATCGCGTCCGACGGGTCGACGCCGGGGTACGACTGCTCGAGCGTCCCGTCGAGCGCGACGGCGAGGTCCGGGTCGACGTCGACACCCAGGGCGGCCGCGCCCCGCAGGCCGACCTCCTCCTGGACCGTCGCGGCGTAGTGAACGGTCACGTCGGGGTCCGCGCGCCGCGCGGCCTCCAGCAGCACGTACACGCCCGCGCGGTCGTCGAGCGAGGAGCCGGCGACGCACCGCCCCATCTCTCGGAGGTCGCCGTCGAACGTGACGACGTCGCCGACGCGGAACGTCTCGGCGGCCGCCGCGGGGTCGAGCCCCGTGAACACGTGCGCGTTGTCGAGCGTCCACTCGTCCGGCGCCGCCTCGGCGGCCGTGTGTGCGGCCGTGACGCCGACCACCGCGTCGTACTCCCCGTCCTCGGCGTGGACGGTGACCGGGTGGCCGCGGAGCGCGTCCGGGTTCCAGCCGCCGAGCGGCTCCACGGAGAGGAAGCCGTCGTCGTCGACGTCGCTCACGACGAGCCCGATCTCGTCCATGTGCGCGGCGACGAGCACCTCGTAGCCGGGAGCCGCGTCGCCCTCGACGGTCGCGACGACGTTGCCCATCGCGTCCGTCCGCACGGCGTCGACGGGGGGGAGTTCGTCGCGCACGACGTCCCGGATCTCGTCCTCGCGACCGACCGGCCCGGGGGCGTCCGCCAGTCGCGCGAGCAGGTCGAAGTTGAGCGTGGCGTTCGCGGTCACGTTCCGACCTTGGGCGGGTCACGCGTGAAAGTCCGGGGGTCGCGGCAGGACGGGCGCCCCCGCGATCGGTTCGGCGGGACGCAGCGCCGAACGCCCGCCCCGAGGCGAGTCCTTTTAACCGCCGCGTCACCTCCGTTCGCGTAACCGATGGACCTCCTCGTGGTCGGCGCCGGCGAGATCGGTCGCTGGGTCGCCGACACTGTCTCGGCCGACGCCGCGCCGGTCGACGCGAGCGTCGCGTTCGCCGACCGCGACCCGGCCGTCGCGGCCGACGCCGCCGCGGACCGCGACGCGAGGGCGGTCGACGCCGACGGGGACACCGCCCACGACGCCGTCTGCCTCGCGGTGCCGATGTCAGCGGTCCCCGCGGCGGTCGAGGCGTACGCGCCCCGCGCGGAGCGGGCGATCGTCGACGTCTCCGGCGAGATGACCGACGCGCTCGCGGCGATGCGCGAGCATGCCCCCGGCCTCGAACGCGCGAGCTACCACCCGCTGTTTGCCCCGCCGCGCGTTCCGGGGAACGTCGCGGTCGTCGTCGACGAGGGCGGCCCGACGGTCGACGGGCTCTCCGACTCGGTCCAGGCGGGGGGCAACGACGTGTTCGAGACGACCGCGGACGAACACGATGCGGCGATGGAGACGGTCCAAGCGGGCGCGCACGCCGCGGTGCTCGCGTGGCGGCTCGCCGCGGACCCGGTCCGCGAGGAGTTCCACACGCCGGTGTCGGCCGCGCTGGAGGAGGTCGCCGACACGGTCACCGAGGGCTCGCCCGCGGTGTACGCGGAGATTCAGCGCGCCTTCGACGGCGCGGACGGGGTGGCCGACGCCGCGGCAGAGATCGCGGCGGCCGACGACGAGGCGTTCGCCGCCCTCTACGAGCGCGCCCGCGGCGACCGCGAGGGGCGAGACCGGCTGGAGTGAGCCGACGCGAAGCAGACGAGAAACCATGATCGACAGAGCCGCGGTCCGGAACAACGCGAACTACCTGCGCAACGTCAGACCGATCGACCCCGAGGAGATCGCCGAGTACATCGAGGGGACGCCGCACCCGGCGGTCGTCCGCGAGACGCTCCGCGAGGAGGCGTTCGACCTCCGGCTCCGCGAGCGCGAAGACGGGGCGTTCGTCCCCGTCGAGGAGTCGCCCGTCGACCCACCGGGCTGGGCCCCGGAGGCACTTCCGGAGGCGTACGCGTTCGCGGTTGAGGACCTGCTCGTCCGCGAGTACGGCGCCAACTGGCACCGCGGCGAGTCCGGCGACGAGCTCCGCGAGCGGGTCCGCCAGCTGAAGACGGACTACCTCTACGAGAACGAGGTCGAGTACGACCGCGTCGCGGCGCTCGGCTACGCGATCTACCACCTCCCCGCGTACTACGCCACGGTCGGCCACGTCCTCGACGACCTGACCGAGAACGGCCTGCTCGACCGGACGCTCCGTGTCCTCGACGTGGGAGCCGGCGTGGGCGGCCCCGCGCTCGGCCTCCACGACTACCTCCCCGACGACGCGGTCGTCGAGTACCACGCCGTCGAGCCGAGCGCCGCGACCGACGTGCTCGACCGGATGTTAGAGGAGACCGGCCGCAACTTCCGGACGACGGTCCACGAGACGACCGCCGAGGCGTTCCTCGGTCTCGACGAGGGCGAATCGCCCGCCGCAGCGACCGACGACCCCTTCGACATCGTGATATTCGGCAACGTCCTCTCGGAGCTGGCCGACCCGGTCGCGGTCGCGAGCGCGGCCCTCGACGCGCTCGCGCCCGACGGGAGCCTCGTGGCGTTCGCGCCCGCCGACCGGAACACCGCGGTCGGGCTCCGGCGGGTCGAACGCGCGCTCGTCGCGGGCGACGGGGACGGCGCCGGCCCGGGACGCGACGCCGAAATGTACTCGCCGGCGCTCCGACTGTGGCCCGACGCGGTCCCGAGCGATCCGGGGTGGTCGTTCGACGTGGCCCTGGACCTCGCGGTCCCTCCCTTCCAGCGCCGGCTCGACGAGGCGACGGCGCGCGGCGAGACCGACGAGCCGGGCGAGTTCGTCAACGTCGATGTCCAGTTCGCTTACTCGATCCTCCGCCCCGACGGGCGGCGACGGGTCGACATCGAGGCGAGCGCGGAGCGGTGCGCGCGCATGGCCGAGTCCGAGCGCCACGTCACCGACCGGGTGAACCTGCTCGCGGTGAAGCTGAGCCACGACCTCAGCGAGGGCGACAACGCGCTGTACCGCGTCGGCGACGGCTCGCAGGCGACCGACCACTACCTCGTCTGTACCCGCGAGACGGCGCTGAACCGCGACCTCCGCGAGGCCGGCTACGGGTCGGTCGTCTTCGTCGAGAACGGGCTCGTCCTCTGGAACGAGGACGAGGGCGCGTACAACGTCGTCGTCGACGACGAGACGGTCGTGGATCTGGTCGCCCGCTGAGCCGGCGCAGGGCGTGGGAAACGGGCGCGCAGTTTCGTCACCGAGTGCCGCGAGCGACCGTCGCCGGTGTAGACTTCTCAACCCGCCCCGTGTTATCGGTGTCAGATGGCGGTCGAAATCACCGAGGCGTTCGTCCGTATCGCCGGCACCTCCTCGGTAGCACAGGCGTTCGTCGGCGGCGTCGTCATCGCGCTGCTGAACCTCCTCGGCGCGTCGCTGGTCCTCGTCTGGCGGAACCCGTCCGAGCGAGCCCTCAACGGGATGCTCGGCTTCGCCGCCGGCGTCATGCTCGCCGCCGCGTTCACCAGCCTGATCATCCCCGGCATCGAGGAGTACTCCGGCGGTAATCCGATCCCGACGCTTATCGGCGTGGGGGTCGGCGCCCTGTTTCTGGATCGGGCGGACGCGTTGATTCCTCACGCCCATTTCCTGCTGACCGGCTCTCGTCGCGCGGACGCGGCGAACCCCGGAGAGACGCTACCGGTCAGCGACGAGCGGTTGACCGGGGTGGTCCTGTTCGTCTTGGCCATCACGCTACACAACATGCCCGAGGGGCTCGCGGTCGGCGTCGGGTTCGGTGCGGCCGCCGGCGATCCGGCGCAGCTCGGGAGCGCGCTGTCGCTGATGCTCGCGATCGGTATCCAAAACATCCCGGAGGGGCTGGCCGTCTCCGTGGCGGCGATAAACGCCGGCCTCGACCGCCGAATCTACGCCGCGTTCGCGGGGATACGCGCCGGTGTCGTCGAGATTCCGCTGGCGGTGCTCGGAGCCGTCGCCGTCGCGGCGGTCGCGCCCCTGTTGCCGTACGCGATGGGGTTCGCCGCGGGGGCGATGCTGTTCGTCATCTCCGACGAGATCATCCCCGAGACGCACCGAAGCGGTCACGAGCGCGTGGCGACCCTCGGACTCATGGTCGGCGTCATCACCATGTTGTACTTGGACATCTCGCTGGCGGCCTGACCGCGCTTCCGTGATCGGCGGCGCCGTAGTCGGCCCCCCTGACCGCCGCGCTGACGTCCCGAGCGATGGCCCGCTCAGCCGACCGGTTCGATCAGGTCGGGCGCGTCGACGCTCGGCGAGTTCACCCGCGTCGACACCGGGTGCGCGGTGAGGTCGTCGCTCGGGTACGGGTCGAGCAGCGCTGCGGCCTCGTCGGGGCCCCCGTGGAGCCACGTCTCCTCCTCGTCGGGGTCGAGTATCACCGCCATCCGGTGGTGGAGGTCAGCCACGAGGTCGTTCGGCTCGGTGGTGACGATCGAGAACGTCTCTACCGGTCCGTCGTCGCTCCTCTCGTTCTCCCCTCCGCCCGACCCCCCACCGAACGCGCCGAGCCCCGTTTGGGTCGTCTCCGGCGTCGGCGGCTCCCACCGCTCGTAGATCCCCGCCATCGCGAACGGGCGGTCGTCGTCGAACGCGACGCGGTAGGGGGTCTTCCCGCCGCCGCGGTCGCCGCCGACCCACTCGTAGAAGCCGTCGGCGGGGACGAGACAGCGCCGGCGCTCGAAGGCGTCGGCGAAGCTCCGCTTCTCCCGCACGGTCTCCGCGCGGGCGTTGATGAGGTCGAACGACTCGTCCGCCCACGACGGGGTCAGCCCCCACTCCATCCGGGTCGTCTTGCCGGGATCCCGGTCCGCGATCACCGGTAGCGACTGCCCGGGCGCGCAGTTGTAGCTCGGCTCACGGTCGCCGAAGTCGGCGTCGAACCGCGCTTCGAGGTCGGCGGTGGGGGTGAAGAGGGTGTAGCGGCCGCACATATCGTCGCGTTGGTGCGGGAGCTACTTAGTCCCGCGACGACCGCCCCGGCTCCGGGAGCAGGTCCCACCGGTCGGCGATGATCCCGTCGACGCCGGCTCCGAGGAGCCGCTCGACCTCGTCGCGGTCTGTCGCGGTCCACGCGTTCACCCGCAGCCCGGCCTCGTGTACCGCATCGACGAACCCTGGCTCGGTCGCGACGTCGATCGGGGGGTGGACCGCGACGCAGCCGAGGTCGGTCGCCGCCTCGACCGCGCGCTCGGCGTCCCCGCCCGCGACGAGCAGCGCGCGCGCAGTCTCGGGGTCGCGGTCCCGCAGCGCCACGAGCGCCTGAGGGTGAAACGACGAGAACAGTACTTCGTTCGCCGCCCGCCGGGCCGCGTCGAGCGCGTCGCCCGCGACGGCCGGCTCCTTGACCTCGACGTTGACGGTGAGGTCGTCGGGCGCGGCGTCGAGCGCGCCGTCGAGCCGCGGGATCGACTCCCTGGAGCCGAGGACCGTCAGTTCGCGGAGTTCGCTCCAGTCGGCATCCGCGACGGGTCCGGACGCGTCGGTCAGTCGGCCGAGATCCGCGTCGTGGACGACGACGAGTTCACCGCTCGCACACCGTCGCACGTCGAGCTCGACGGCGTCGACGCGCGGTGACGCGCGCTCGATCGCTCCGACCGTGTTCTCCGGGTACTGGTCGGCGCAGGCGCGATGCCCGATCAGCGTGACATCGTCTGGGTCTGTCCGTGTCATCGCGGCGCTCGCGCCTCGCCCTCCCGTCGGTTCGCTCGCTCGATCACGCACGGCCCTCGGGCCCGGACCGTGTTAGCTCTTCGTCGGTCGGGGCCGCCCGCCCGCTCCCGTCGGCTTTTTAGCTACGCGTCGCGCCGGAACGGACATGCGCATCGAGAACAGCTTCATCCCCGTCGAGGGGGTGGGCGAGACGACCGAACGACGCCTCTGGGGG
>NZ_NEWI01000190.1:0-4201 GCF_002135005.1 Halorubrum sp. SD612
GTCCGGCCCCGGCGGCGCCGGACTGCGCCGCCGACGGGACGTGGCTCGCGTGCATCGCGTGCGACGAGACGTTCGCTCCCTTCGAAGACGTCCGGTACACCTGCGACGACTGCGGCGGCCTCCTCGAAGTCCGGTACGCCGACCCGCCGACGTTCGACGAGTTCGGGGCGGGCGCACCCTCCGAGGGCCCCGACCGCGGCGTCTGGCGCTACCGCGAGGCGCTCCCCTTCGACCTCGGCGTCACGCTCCCGGAGGGCGACACGCCGCTCCACCGCGTCCCGCGCATCGAGGAGGCCGTGGGCGTCGACGCGCTCCGGATCAAACACGAGGGGATGAACCCCACCGGCTCCTTCAAGGACCGCGGGATGACCGTCGGCGTCCGCGTCGCGAAGGAGCTGGGCGTCGGCGCGCTCGCGTGCGCCTCGACCGGCAACACCTCGGCCGCGCTCGCGGCCTACGGCGGTCGCGGCGACATGCAGACGCTCGTCCTCCTCCCGGCGGGGAAGGTCGCCGCCGGGAAGGTCGCGCAGGCGAGCCTCCACGGCGCGCGGATCCTGGAGGTCGACGGCAACTTCGACGCCTGCCTCGACATCGTTCAGGAGCTGGCCGCCCGCGGCGAGGCGTACCTGCTCAACTCCCTGAACCCCTTCCGTCTGGAGGGACAGAAGACGATCGGCTTCGAGATCCTAGAGGAGTTCCGCGCGGACTACGGCGTCTTCCCGGACCGGATCGTCCTCCCGGTCGGCAACGCCGGGAACACCTCCGCGCTTTATAAAGGATTCCGCGAGCTCGTCCAGTCGGGCGCGCTCGACGTCGACGACGTGCCCAAGCTCACCGGCGTCCAGGCCGAGGGCGCCGCGCCGATGGTCGAGGCGGTCGAGGAGGGGAACGACGAGATCCGCCGCTGGGAGGAGGTCGAGACGCGCGCGACCGCGATCCGCATCGGCAACCCCGTCAACGCGCCGAAGGCGCTGCCCGGGATCCGGAACACGGGCGGCACCGCGGTCGCCGTGAGCGACTCGGAGATCACCGCCGCGCAGCGCCACCTCGCCGCCGAGGGCGTCGGGGTCGAGCCCGCCTCCGCCGCGAGCCTCGCCGGCCTCAAGAAGCTCCGCCGCTCCGGGGTCGTCGACGACGACGAGCGGGTCGTCTGCCTCACCACCGGCCACCTCCTGAAGGACCCCGACGCCGCCTACGAGGCCGGCGGCGACCCCGAACCGGTCCCGAACGACGTCGACGCGGTCGTCGAGCACCTGGGCGAGTAACTGGTCGTCCGCGCGCACGTTTCTCCGCTCGCGCTTCGCTCCGTCCGTTCGTCTCGCGTTCCGTCCGCTTGTCGCCACTATTTATATATACACAAACACGAGATGCCCACCAAGACGATCGGCGTTCGCGAGGAGGTGTACGATCGGCTCCGCGCTCGGAAGCGCGACGACGAGAGCTTCACCGACCTCATCGACCGGCTGATCGACGAGAGCGAGGGCGACTGGCGCGAGGGGTTCGGCTCGCTGTCGACCGAGGAGGCCGACTCGCTCCGCGAGGCCGCGGCGGCGTCGCGGGAACGCTTCGACGAGTCCGCGAGCGAGCGACGGGCCGCGGCGATCGATCGGCTGGCGCACGGGGCCGACGAGGGTCGCTCGGACGACGACGCTGGCGATCCCGACGACGACGCGAACGGCGACGCCGGGGGATCGGCGTGACGCGGTACCTGCTTGACACCACGTTTCTGATCGACTACTTGGACGGTTCCGACGACGTTCGGCGGTTCCTCGAAGCGCACGGGGGCGACGAGTTCGCGACGACCGCGATGACCTACAAAGAGGTCGCAGTCGGTCTCCGCCTCGACGACGCGTTCGACCCGCGGCGTCTCGCGGCCGCGTTCGAGTGGCTCGACGTGGTGCCGGTCGCGAGCGACCACGCCCTCGCGGCGAGCGCCTTCGAGGCGGAGCTGTACCCCTCCGACGACCACACGCGGCGGGCCGTCGACGCGGCCGCCGCGGACCTGCTCATCGCGGGGGTCGCCGACGCGGAGGGCATGACCGTCGTCACCCGGAACGTCGACGACTTCGAGCCGTTCGTCCCGGTCGCGGAGTACTGAGTCTCTCTATTCGTCGGCGCGCCCGTCGGCGCCGTCCAGCGTGATCTCGGTGATCTCCACGACGCGGTCGTCGGCGAGCAGCTCCTCGATCGCGGCGTCCGGGACGGCCGAGTCGAGGTTGTAGACGGTGAGCGCCTCGCCGCCCTGCGTCTCGCGGCCGTTGAACATCCCGGCGATGTTCACGTCGTGGTCGCCGAGGACGGTCCCGATGAGCCCGATGACGCCGGGCTCGTCGGTGTTGCGCGCGACGAGCATGTGGCCGTACGGGACGGCGTCGACGCGGAACCCGTCGATCCGGACGATGCGGGCGTCCTCGCCCGCGAACAGCGTCCCCTCGACGGCGATCTCGTCGTCCCCGTTGCGGACGGTGACGCGGACGAGGCTCTGGAAGTCCTCGGTCTGTCGGGTCTTCGACTCGGTCACCTCGATGCCGCGCTCCTCGGCGAGCCGCGGCGCGTTCACCGCGTTCACCTGCCACTCCAGCGGCTCGAAGACGCCCTTCAGGGCGCTCGCGGTGACGAGGTCCACGTCCTCCGCGGCGATGTCGCCCTCGTAGGTGGCCTCCACCTCGGTGATCCGGCCGTCGAGCAGCTGCGCGGCCACCTTCCCGGCCGTCTCGGCCACGTCGATGTACGGCTCGATCCGGGGGAACGCGCTCTCGTCGACCGAGGGCGCGTTGAGCGCCGTCAGCACCGGCTCGTCGTCGAACGCCGCCAACACCGCCTCCGCGGTGTCGACCGCGACGTTCTCCTGGGCGGCCTCCGTCGAGGCGCCGAGGTGCGGGGTCAAGACGATCTCCTCGACGTCGAGCAGCGGCGAGTCCTGCGGGAGCGGCTCCTCCGCGAAGGAGTCGAGCGCGGCGCCCGCGAGGACGCCGTCGTCGACCGCCTCGGCGAGCGCGTCCTCGTCGACGATGCCGCCGCGGGCGCAGTTGATCAGGTAGCCGCCCTCCAGCTGGGCCAGCTCGGCCTCGCCGATCATCCCCTCGGTCTCGGGGAGGAGCGGGGTGTGGATCGTCGCGAAGTCGCCCGCGGCGAGCGCGTCGTGGAGGTCCTCGACGAGCTCGGCGCCCATCCGGTCGGCGCGCTCCTCGGAGATGTACGGGTCGTAGACGACCAGGTCCATCCCGAGCGAGTCGAGGCGCTTGGCGACCTCCTGGCCGACGCGGCCGAGGCCGACGATGGCGAGCGTCTTGTTGTTCACCTCGGTGCCGAGGAACTCGCCTTTCGCCCACTCGCCGCCGACGAGGCGCCCGTGCGCCTGCGGGATCGAGCGCGCGACGGCGAACGTCATCGCGACGGTGTGCTCGGCGGCGGCGCGGACGTTGCCCTCGGGCGCGTTCGCGACGATGACGCCGTGGTCGGTGGCGGTCTCGATGTCGATGTTGTCGACGCCGATGCCGGCGCGGCCGACGATGACGAGGTCGGTCGCGGCCTCGAAGACGGCCTCGTTCACGTCGGTCCCGGACCGGACGATCAGCGCGTTGGCGTCGGCGACGGCGTCGAGCAGCGCCTCTCCCTCGCTCTCGTAGTCGGTGACGACCTCGTGGCCGGCGTCTCGGAGTCGGTCCAACCCCGCGTCCGCGATGGGGTCGGTGACGAGTACCTTCATGCCGAAACGGACCCACGGCGGGAGGTTAACGCTTTCCTCATCGCGCCGTTTTGCCGCCCGGATGGATCCGCACTCGTGGGTATCGACCCCTTCGTTTCCGGTGGAACGTGCGCGTTCGTGGATACCCTCCCCGTCGGTACTCCCTTTTATACCCGGCCGCATGTGGCGGTATGGACCTCACGATCGCGTTCGTCGGGGTGGGCGCCATCCTCGCGCTCACCGCGGTGAGCGCCTTCTTCTCCAGCTCGGAGCTCGCGGTGTTCTCCGTGCCGACCCACCGGATCGACTCGCTCGTCGCGGCCGACGTCCCGGGCGCGCGGGCGCTGTCGGCCCTGCGCGACGACTCGCACCGCTTCCTCGTCACCGCCTTGGTGAGCAACAACGTCGCCAACATCGCCGCGGCGTCGGTCGCGACCGCGGTGTTCGTCCGGTTCGGGTTCTCCGGCGGCGAGGCGGCCACGGGCTCGACGCTCGTCACCTCGGTGTTCGTCA
>NZ_NEWI01000191.1:0-4188 GCF_002135005.1 Halorubrum sp. SD612
GACGCGAACCGGTCGCGCCCGAACGACTCGCGGAGCGCGAACATGTCCCCCTCGCGGGCGTCCGCGACGCCGCGCTCGCGCATCGCCTCGACGAGCGCCGGACCGCGCTCGACGGCGACCGTCTCGAACCGCTCCTGAAATCGCAGCGCGTGGCGACCCGCCCCGGCGCCGAGGTCGACGAGCGGCCCGTCCAGCCGCGACGCGAGCCACGCGCCCGCGTCGCTCTCGGGGTCGAACGCGTCGAAATAGAACTCCTCGATCGGGTGTTCTCGGGTTTCCTCCCCGTCCCCCTGGAGGAGGGGGCCGGCCCGCTCGCCGCGGCGGTGGTCGCGGATCGCGCGTCCGAAGGCGTCGGCCATGCGTCGGACCTGTCCGTCGCGCGTCAAAAGCGGTCCGTGAGATCGTCTCGCAGTGACACGCCGGGACCGATGGCCGTACCCGATTCGGTCGGGCGTCGTCGGGTTCGCCGTTACATGGACCGACTGGTCGTCGCCGGGTCGGCCGGAGTCGTCGGGTCGTCGCAGCGATGGGCGTTCAGCCGTCGCTCTCTGCCGCCGACCCGGCCGCCGAGTCGGCGACGCGCTTCGTCTCGCTGTCCACGCTGATCCCCTCCCAGTCGTCGTCGGTGTGGAACCCCTCGCGCTCTTTCGCGCCGGGCGCGACGCGGATGAACTCCGCCTTCTCGCGGGCCTCCTCGATCGTGTGCCCGCCACAGTAGGAGAGCCCGGAGCGGATCCCCTGACAGAACTCCTCGGCGACGGTCGCGACCGGCCCCTTGTAAGGCGTCAGCGCCTCGACGCCCTCGTCAGCGCCCACGTCCGCGCCCTTGTCGTCGCGGGCCTCGGCGGCGGCGGTCGTCGCCATCCCGCGCGACCGCTTGTATCGCGTCCCGTCGACCTCGACGACGGCGCCCGGCGCCTCCTCAGTCCCGGCGAAGAGGCTGCCGAGCATCACCGTGTCGGCGCCCGCGATCAGCGCCTTCACCGCGTCGCCGGAGGTGCGGATCCCCCCGTCGGCGCAGATCGTCACGTCCAGGTCCTCGGCCGCGGCCGCGCAGTCGTCGACCGCGGTCAACTGCGGAACGCCGGCACCGGCGACCTTCCGCGTGGTACAGTGCGACCCCGGCCCGATCCCCACCTTCACGCAGTCGGCGCCGGCGGCCGCGAGGTCCTCGACGCCCGCGGGCGTGGCGACGTTGCCGGCGACGAGGTCCGTCTCCGGAACCGCCTCGGCGATCTCCTCGACGGCCGCCACCGTTCGGTCGAGGTGGCCGTGCGCGACGTCGACGACGACGGCGTCCACGCCGGCCTCGACCAGCGCGGCGCTCCGAGCGAGGTAGTCCTCGTTGATTCCGACCGCGGCGGCGACCCGCTCGCCGGCCGCGGTCACCCGCTCGACCTCTCCCGCCTGCTCGTCGACGGTGAGGAAGCGGTGGAGGACGCCGATCCCGCCGGCCCGAGAGAGCTCGATCGCCAGTTCGGCCTCGGTGACGGTGTCCATCGCCGCCGAGACGAGCGGCGTCTCCAGTTCGACGTTCGGCGTGAGCCGCGTCGAGAGGTCAACGTCGCTCCGGCTGTCGACGGGCGACCGCTGCGGGACGAGCAGCACGTCCCCGTAGCTCAGACCGGTTCGTAGATCGTTCATACCCTTACCGAGGGGAGAGACGGACACCCAAAAACGTCTCGATGGTCGGGACCCCCGCAGACGCGTCGCGGCGACCGGTCAGAAGCCCTGCGCCGCGAGCGCGTCCTCCAGCGCCGAGAGGACGTACTCGACGTTCTTGAGGCGGGCGGAGTAGCCCATACAGCCGATCCGCCAGATGTCGCCTTCGAGGTCGCCGAGCCCGGAGGCGATCTCCAGGTCGTACTCCGTCAGGAGGCGGTCGATGACGGCGCCGTCGTCGACGCCGTCGGGCACGCGCACCGCGTTCAGGCTCGGGAGCCAGTACTCGTCCGGCGCGTTCATCTCCAGTCCGAGGTCCCGAAGCCCCGACTTCAGCTCGCCGGCGACCTCGCGGTGGCGGTCCCACCGCTCCTCGATCCCCTCCTCGGCGACGAGGCGCAGCGCCTCGCGGAGCGCGTACACGTTCGTGATCGGCGCGGTGTGGTGGTACGAGCGGTCGTCGCCCCAGTACCCCTCTAAGAGGGAGAGGTCGAGGTACCACGAGCGGGAGCGCTCGTCGCGGTCGAGCACCTTGTCCATCGCGCGGTCGTTGAGCGTGAGCGGGCTCGCGCCGGGGGGGCACGAGAGGCACTTCTGCGGGCCGGAGTAGGCGACGTCGACGCCCCACTCGTCGACGCGCATCTCCACGCCGCCCAGCGAGGTGACGCAGTCGGCGATCGCGAGGGCGTCGTGAGCGTGCGCGATCTCGGTCAGCTCGGGGACGTCCGGCTGGCGGACGCCCGTCGAGGTCTCCGCGTGGACGAAGCCGAACACGTCGGGCTGGTGCTCGTCGAACGCGCGCTCGACGTCGACGGGGTCGAGCGGCTCTCCCCACGGGGCCGACACCTCGACGACCTCGCCGCCGGCGCGCTCGGCCATCGACTTCATCCGCCCGCCGAAGTAGCCGTTCGTCGGCACCAACATCGTGTCGCCCGGCTCGACGAGGTTGCCGATCGCGGCCTCCATCGACGCCGACCCGGTGCCGGAGACGGGGATCGTCCACTTGTTGTCCGTCCGGAAGGTGTACCGCAACAGTTCCTGAACCTCGTCCATGATCTCGACGAACGAGGGGTCCAAGTGCCCGACCAGCGGCGTGCTCATCGCCCTGAGCACGCGCGGGTGGACGTCGCTCGGACCGGGGCCCATCAGCGTCCGGTCCGGCGGCGTCAGCTCCCCCACGTCGGGCGCTCGGTCGTCGACGCCGCGTTCGGCGTATCGCTCTGACATACGTCGGAGTCCAGCGAGCGACGACAAAAACCCGACGGAAGACGCGACGGGGACGCCGCGGCTCCGCCGCGGCCGCGACCGCCGGTCCGACCGCGTCCGCAGTCCACCCCAACTTAACCGTCCGCGACGCGTGCGTGCGCACATGAGCGACGGCGCGGGCGAGTCGGCGTCGAACAGGGACCTCCGGACGGTGCTCGACCGGATGTCTGACGGATTTTTCACCCTCGACGGCGACTGGCGGATCGCGTTCGCGAACGACCGGGGCGGGGAGATCCTCCGGTCCGCGATGAACGACGACGCTGTCGGCCGCGACGGGTCGGTCGAGGGCGCGAACCTCTGGGAGTCGATCCCCGAGGCCACCGAGACGGTGTTCTACGACGAGTACCACCGCGCCATGGAGACGCAGGAGCCGGTCTCGTTCGACTCCTACTACGAGCCGCTGGACACCTGGTTCGAGGCCCGTGCGTTCCCGTCCGAGGAGGGGCTCTCCGTCTACCTCCTCGACGTCACCGAACGCCGCGAGTTGGAACGCCGTCAGGAAGAGAGCCTCCGTGCCGTTCAGCGGCTGTACGCGGTCTCGTCCGACGACGACCGGTCGTTTGAAGCGAAGATCAACGAGATGCTGTCGATCGGCTGTAAGTATCTCGACGTTCCCAACGGCTTCCTCACGCGGATCGAGGACGAGACCCAACACGTCGAGGTGTCCCACGCCACGCACCCGCTGTTACAGCCCGGTGAAACGTGTCCGCTCGAAGAGGCGTACTGTAAGCGGACGTTCGAGCGCGATCAGCTCCTGACGATCGTCGACGCGTCCGCGGAGGGGTGGGCCGGCGACCCGGCGCACGAGACGTTCGGGCTGAAGGCGTACGTCGGTGGTCGAGTCGAGGTCGAGGGCGAGCGGTTCGGCACGCTCTGTTTCGCCGACACGAGCGCCCGCGAGGAGCCGTTCACCGACACGCAGCGGACGTTCGTCGAGCTGTTGACGCGGTGGGTGAGCTACGAGCTGGAGCGACGGCGCGCGGCCGATCGGCTCGAACGGGAGCGCGACAGCCTCGACGAGTTCGCGAGCGTCGTGAGCCACGACCTGCGGAACCCGCTCACGACCGCCCGCGGGCGGATGGACCTCCTCGCCGACGAGTGCGACAGCGAACACGTCGAGCCGGTCCGGCGTGCCCTCTCACGGATGGACACGCTGATCGAGAACATCCTCACCCTGTCGCGTGAGGGCGGCGGCGTCGACGAGACCACCCGCGTGGACCTCGCCGCGATCGCCGAGGAGGCCTGGGAGACGGCTAACAC
>NZ_NEWI01000192.1:0-4182 GCF_002135005.1 Halorubrum sp. SD612
TCCCGCCCGCGGGTGGCGACGTCGCCGTGCGCAACGCGGGGTTCCTCGCCGACGACGGGCGGCTGCTGCTCGCGGTCAAGGCGCGCAGCGAGGACGTGACGGCGGAACCGGACGCGGTGTTCGAGAGGGCGCTCGACCGGCTCCGGGAGGCGTACGAGGTGCTGGAGACGCGGCGCCTCGACCGGTTCCACGAGGACCACCTCGGAGTCGTCGCGACGCCGAAGTGATCACTCGTCCGGCTCGAAGACGTCCTCGATCCGGCAGTCGAAGTGATCCGCGAGGGCGAACGCCAGCTCCAGCGAGGGGTCGTAGCGCTCGCGTTCGATCGCGTTGATCGTCTGTCGGGTGACCCCGACCGCGGCCGCGAGGTCGGCCTGGCTCTCACCGGTCTCGGCGCGCCTGTCGCTGATGTCGTTTCTCATGTCCGGTACTTGTGGTAGATGACGGACGCGCCGAACGCGACGAAGACCGCGAAGAGCGTCCACGTCGCGCCGTAGAACTCGCCGGGAAGCGTGACTAGCCCGCTCTCCCGGAGCGCGAGGCCGCCGGGCGTCCCGAGGACGAAGAGGTACGCGAAGGCGTTCAGCGTGTTCTGGCTGGCCTTGCGCTCGATGGTCGTGTCGCGCTCGTCGTACAGATCGACGGGGCTGAACCGCTGGACGAGCCCCATGCCGAGGCCGCCGGTCCAGTACAGGGCGACGCCGAGGACGAATCGATCGAGCGCGATGCCGATCCACAGCGCGAGGATGCCGGCGCCGAGCAGGCCGTACGCGATGCGTTTGTACCGCTTTCGGGCGGAGGGCCGAGTCGTTGCGGAGGTCGTGTGTTCGCTCATGGTGGAGGGTAAAGCGAGCGCGGGAAGGTGTAAAGCTCGCTTTACAGTAAAGCGTACTTTACATCACTTATTAAAACTATCGCCGCGGATGGCGCTACGGATAGACGTCGCCAGAGGCCTCGTTACGCCTTTTTTCGGGGGTTCACCACGACGGCGGCGAGAAGCCGGCGTCTTCCAAGATCGGCTTCCACCGCTTCTGGACGGAGAGCCGCGAGACGTCCATCGCGTCGGCGACGGCGGACTGCGAGCGTTCCTCGCCGCGGATCAGGCCGGCGGCGTAGAGGCTGGCGGCGGCCGCGACGCGCTTCCCGCGGTCGTCGTCGGGGGCGCGCGAGAGGAACAGGTCGACCGCGGTCGAGCGCGTCCCCGCGTCGAGGTCGAGCGAGGCGCACGCCTCGTCGAGCAGCTCGATCCACGCCTCGTTGTCGACTCGGTCGCTCGCCCGGTACACGCGCCGAGATAGTCGATCGAGGTATATAAACGGTCCGCGGTCGCGGTCGGGTGGGCGCGCGCGGACGCGACCCCGTAAACGACCGCGGTCGTCGCCCTCAAGTCTCCCACGCACGTAGCGCGCGCATGTCGAGCCAGACGTGGGACGAGACGCGTGTCCGGGCGCTTCACGACGACCTCGTCGAGCTGTACGAGCCGGTCGACCGCGTGGCCGAACACGGCGCGGACCCCACGGCCGAGCCGGGCGAGGGCGTCCGCCAGCTGGTGACGACGATCCTCTCGCAGAACGTCGCCGACGAGAACACGCGCCGGGCCTCGGAGGCGCTGTTCGACCGCTACGACGACTTCGCGGCGATCGAGGCCGCCGACCACGAGGAGCTGAAGGAGACGATCCGCGTGGCGGGGCTCCCCGACCAGAAGGCCGCCCGCATCCAGCGCGCGCTGACCGCGATCCGCGAGGAGACCGGCGGCGCGTACTCGCTCGCGTTCCTCGACGCGATGCCGACTGACGAGGCCAAAGGGTGGTTGACCGAGATCAAGGGCGTGGGCCCGAAGACCGCCAGCGTCGTGTTGAACTTCCACTTCGGGAAGCCGACGATGGCGGTCGACACGCACGTCGAGCGCGTCTCGAAGCGATTTGGGTTGGTGCCCGAGTCGGCGTCGAACGAGCGCGCTCACGAGGTGCTGGACGCGCAGGTGCCGGACGAGCTGATCTACCCGCTTCACGTGCTGTTGATCCGGCACGGTCGCGAGCGCTGTTCGGCTCGGGGTGCGGACTGCGACAATCCTGTGTGTGACGCGTACTGCGACTGCGAGTACTGTTTATAAGTTAGATCACGGTTTGTTGGCTGCGATTTATAAGTAAATCTCGGCACTGGATCGTAGCAGACACTTACAAAGCCCCAGCCGCTCGCTAATAAATAACTGACCACGGCAACACAGTGAACACCGCCAAAGCCCCAGCCGTGAGGCCGCAGTACGCTCGTTGCGCGCTTCAGTCGCTCACTCCGTTCGCTCCTTCCAGTGCTTACGTCGCCTACTGCGGCCTCACGGCTGCCCCTTTGAGTCCCACCCGACCGCAACCGCACCTCCGGAAGACGGTCCTGCTCGCTCACTTCGTTCGCTGCGCGGGCTGCGACTTCCGTGCTCCCGCTCGCGTTGCTCGCGGGACCGCAGCCTCACGCCTCCCCAGCCTCGTCGCTGGCGGCTGCCGCCGCCAGCGACTCCCTCGCGCGTGCGACTCGCGCCCTATCGGGCACTCGTCGGCACGCGCCACCGAATTTATAAACCGCGTCGCTGCTGGCGGTTCGTCAGGTTCTTGAGTCGGTTTCGCGTACGCTGGTTTGCGCGCGGGTTGCCGAGCCAGGCCAAAGGCGTAGCGCTTAGGACGCTATCCCGTAGGGGTCCGCCGGTTCAAATCCGGTCCCGCGCATACTGCCTCGGACGAATGTGAGAGGTATGTATGCGCGGAGGATTCGAACCCTGGAAGTCGCGCGCAACGAGCGAAGCGAGTGAACACGTCTTCCTCCGGTTCAAATCCGGTCCCGCGCACTGAGCGAAGGAGCGGGTGACCCGTTCACCACACGCTCCCCCGGTACTCGAGCCGCAGGTGGTCGGCCGTCTCCGGCGGGATCCCCATCTCCTCGAACATCCGCCGGAAGGCCGCGCGAACGTCGTCTTCCTCGAAGGATCGGGAGGCACGCGTCTGCGCGTCGACCTCGACTCCGCCGTGGTAATCGAGGTGGACGCGGTAGGTGTACCCGTCGGCCTCGTGCGTGACGGTCGCCCGCGGGAGGACGAAGTCGATCCCGCCGAGCCGCTCCTCGCCCGCGTAGTACTCGCGGGTGTACTGGCCGGAGCCCGGGACGGAGCTCTCGTTGGTCGCCGTCGCGCGAGCGGTCAGCTCCGCGTACGTCGCGCGGAACGCGACCGGCTCGTCGACCCGCATCTCCGGGGTGCCCGCCCCGGGCTCGCCGGGGTCGGCGGCGCGGACGTCCGCTCGGAGTTCCTCGACGTACCCCTCCGCGGTCGCCTCGTCCATCTCGAACAGCAGCGTGAGCCGATCGACGAGCCACTCGTCCGGCGGGAGGTCGTCGACGGTGAACTCGCCCCGGTTGTCGTCCGCGAAGACGGTCACGACGGTGACGCCCTCGTCCGCGTAGAAGGTGGCCCACAGCCGCTTCGTCTCCGAGTGGTCGAACGTGACCCTGAACGCCTCGTACTCCGGGCCGAGCTCGGCGTCGAGCTCGTCGACGCCCTCGGGGTGGAAACCGCTCGACCCGACGCGCTCGACCGCGTACCCGGCCGCGCTCGCTCGGGCGAGGGCGTCCTCGTACCCGAGGCCCGACACGGTGACGCCGTCCGACGAGTACGACGCCACGTCGGACCCGATCAGGACGCCGGCGAAGACCGCGTACGCGGCGGCGACGACGATGACGGCCCCGACGATCGCGATCGCGGCCCAGCGGAATACGTTCATACGCGTTGATACATCTCAGCGTCGTATAGCCCTGCCGGCGGTTCCCTCGCGGCGGTGACGACCGCCGCGACCGGTGAACCGCGTCCGCCGAGTGGCGCGTTCGGACGGGCCGCGGCTACGGCTCGCCGGCCGACACCCGCACCACCTGCTTGCCGATGTTGTCGCCGGAGAAGAGACCGAGGAAGGCGTCGGGGGCGTTCTCTAATCCCTCCACGACCGTCTCGCGGTGTTCCAGCTCGCCGCTCGCGACCCAGTCAGCGAGGCGCTCGCTCGCCTCGCCGAACCGGGTCGCGAAGTCGCCGACGAGCAGCCCCCGTACCTTCGCCCGACCCGGGCCCAGCCCCGGGAGCTTCCCTGGCGCCGTCGGGCCCTCCCCCTCGCTGCCGTTGCGCATCACGCCGCCGACCCCCCCCCGCCC
>NZ_NEWI01000193.1:0-4175 GCF_002135005.1 Halorubrum sp. SD612
GCGCTGGTGCTCGCCTTGACGAACCCCTATCAGGTGCTGTTCTGGCTGACGGTGGGGGTCGGACTGCTGCGACCGGGGGAGCTCGACGTGCTCGCCCGGCTGCCGGTGGTCGGGCCGGAGCTGGCGGGGACGCTCGTCGTCGCCACCGGTTCGCCCGCGCTCATCGGCGGGTTCTTCCTCGGCGTGTTGACGTGGATCGTCGGGTTCCCGACCGGGCTCGTCGCCGCCGAACGCCGGATCGAGACGTTCGCGCCGATCGTCGCCGTCGGATCCGCCGTCGTGCTCGCCGGCTTCGGCGTCTACTTCCTCTACGACGCGGCGACGACGCTGACGGCGCTCGGGGCGTAGCGAGCCGCCGGCCGTCCCGCGGGCCGCATGGACAACGGCTTTGACCCGTCGGCGCAAGCGCCCTGTATGTTCGAGAAGACGACGTGGATCAAGCTCCCGCGGAACGTCCTCGTGGGACACGACGTCCTCGACGACCTCGGCGACGCGGTCGGCGAGCTCTACCTGACGGGGCGACCGCTGATCGTGACGAGCCCGACGCCGAACGAGATCGCCGGCGACCGGGTCCGCGCGCAGTTCGACGACCCCGCGACCGCCGTCGTCGACGAGGCCTCCTTCGACGCGGTCGAGGAGCTGAAGGCGACCGCCGAGGCGGTCGACCCGGGATACCTGATCGCCCTCGGCGGCGGGAAGCCGATCGACATCGCGAAGATGGCCGCCGACCACCTCGGCGTCGGCTTCGTCTCCGTGCCGACGGTCGCCTCCCACGACGGCATCGTCTCCGGTCGCTCCTCGATCCCCGAGGGCGACACGCGCCACTCGGTCGCCGCGGACCCGCCGCTCGCCGTCGTCGCGGACACGACGCTCATCGCGGACGCCCCGTGGCGGCTCACCACCGCGGGCTGTGCGGACATCATCTCCAACTACACGGCCGTGAAGGACTGGCGGCTCGCCCGTCGCCTACGCAACGTCGAGTACAGCGAGTACGCGGGCGCGCTCTCGGAGATGACCGCGGAGCTGCTCGTCGAGAACGCCGACATGATCCGCCCCGGCCTGGAGGAGTCCGCGTGGGTCGTCGTGAAGGCGCTCGTCTCCTCGGGCGTCGCGATGTCCATCGCCGGCTCCTCGCGGCCCGCCTCCGGCGCCGAACACCTCATCTCCCACCAGCTCGACCGGATCGCGCCCGGCAAGGCGCTCCACGGCCACCAGGTGGGCGTCGCGTCGATCATGACCGAGTACCTCCACAGCGGCGAGAGCGGGCGGTGGAGCGCCATCCGCGACGCCCTCGGCGAGCTGGACGCCCCCACGACCGCGAGCGAGCTGGGGGTCGACGACGCCGAGCTGATCGCGGCCCTGACGAGCGCCCACGAGATCCGCGACCGCTACACCATCCTTCAAGGCGGGATCAACGAGGATGCCGCCGTCGAGGTCGCGACCGCGACGGGCGTCATCGAGCGGTAGTCGAGACGGACCCCGCCGCGCGGGAGCCGAAGCGCCCGCCGTCACGCGGGAGCCTCGGCGACGCGGTCGGGACGAAAGGTCCCGACCGACGGGAGCACCCGAAGCCGACTTATCGCTCCGCGCCCTCCTCCCGGTATGTCCACCGCCAGCGTTCGCGACCGGGCCAAGGAGCGGGCCACCGCGATAACCGTCCTCCTCACGATCGTCGGTTACGGGGCCGTCGGCGGCGTGTTCCTCGTCCCGGAGTTCCAGGCGCTGTTCCCGACGCTCACGCAGGAGACCGTGAACCTCCTCGCGCACGCCATCGCCGCCGTCAACACGGTGACGGTGGTCTCTCTCTCGCTCGGCTGGTACTGGATCCGCAACGACGAGGTGAAGAAACACGCCGCCGCGATGACGACCTCGTTCGTCCTCATCCTCCTGTTCCTCGGCATGTACCTCCCGAAGGTCGCGGGCGGCGGCACCAAGGAGTTCGTGCTCGACTCGTCGTACGCGTGGGTCCCACTGTGGGACTGGGTGTACCCCGCGTACCTGGTCATGCTCGCGATCCACATCGTCCTCTCCGTGGTCTCGGTCCCGGTCGTGCTGTACGCGATCGTCCTCGGGCTCACCCACACCGAACGGGAGCTCCGGACCGAGACCCCCCACCGGCGCGTCGGGCGGATCGCGGCGAGCGCGTGGATCCTCTCGCTCGCGCTCGGCGTCGTCACCTACCTCCTCTTGAACCACCTGTACGACTCGACGTTCGCGGCCGCCGAGGCCGCGACGGTCCTCCTGCCGGCGATTCCGGTCTGACGGCCGCCTTACCGGTCACCCCGTTCGTCGGATCCGGCGTTCCGCTCCCGACCGAACCCGGCCGCCCCCGCCGCCACCGAAACGCTTGAGCGGCGGCCGCGACACCGTCAGGCATGACCGACTGGATCGGCGAGACGTTCACGAGCGACGCCGGCTGGAACCACCTCATCGACCTCGTCGACGTCGGCGACCGGATGGCCGGGTCGCCGGGCGAGCGCGAGGCGCTGGAGCTGACCCGCGACGCGCTCGCCGACGCCGGCGCGCGGAACGCGGCGATCGAGGAGTTCGAGATACAGGGCTGGGAGCGCGGCGACAGCGCGGTGTGGGACGCCGCGACCGACGAGCCGGTCGCGGTCGGCCCGAACGCCTGTATCGCGCTGCCGCGGAGCCCGAGCGGCGAGGCGACCGGCGAGTTCGTCGACCTCGGGTACGGGATGCCCGACGACTTCGAGGCCGACGTGGAGGGGAAGGTCGTCATGGTCTCGTCGGACACGCCGGACTCCGTCGACCGGTTCGTCCACCGCCGGGAGAAGTACTACCGCGCGGTCGACGCCGGCGCCGCCGCCTTCGTCTTCGCCAACCACGTCGAGGGGACGCTCCCGCCGACCGGGAGCGTCGGAACGGCGGACGCGCCGATCGGGGCGATCCCGGCGGTCGGCGTCTCGAAGGAGACCGGCGCCCGCCTCGCGCGGCGCAACGAGGGGGACGAGCTCGCCGTCGCGGTCGACTGCGGGACGCCGACGGCGACGAGCGGCAACGCGGTGGCCGAGCTCGGACCGGACACCGACGAGCGCCTGATCGTCTCCTCGCACGTCGACGCCCACGACCTCGCCGAGGGCGCCATGGACAACGGCGCCGGGACCGCGACCCTCGTCGAGGTGGCGCGGGCGCTCGCGGCGCGCGAGGAGGAACTCGACGTGCGGGTCAAGTTCGCCGCGTTCGGCGCCGAGGAGGTCGGGCTCGTGGGATCGTCGGTGGCCGCCGAGGCGGTCGACCCGGAGGCGGTCCGCGCCGTGGTCAACGTCGACAGCAACGTGTTCGGGCGGACGCTCCGCGTCGACCACCACGACTTCGACGCGCTGGCGGCGGCCGCCGAGCGCGTGAGCGACCGCTTCGACCACCCGATTTCGACGGGCGGGGAGATGGTCCCCCACAGCGACCACTGGCCGTTCGTGAAGCGGGGGATCCCGGGGTACATGGTCTCCGGCGAGACCGAGGGACGCGGCCGCGGCTGGGGGCACACCCACGCCGATACGCTCGACAAGCTGGAGTCCCGGAACCTCCGGGAGCAGGCGATCCTCCTGACGGAGCTGGTCGTCGACCTCGCCGAGGCGGACGCGTCGATCCCGCGCCGCGACACCGACGAGATCGCCGCGGCGCTCGAAGCCGAGGGGAAGGCGACGGGCATGAAGCTCACCGGCGACTGGACGTTCTAAGCGGCAGAAAAGAAGGCGAACCGCGGTCGGCGCCGGCGTCCGTCAGGCGACGACGAACTGGTTCCAGACCCCTTCGATGACGAAGAACAGCGCGTAGTACGACGACCACACCAACACGACGAGGGAGGCGGCGATCGAGCTCTTCGGCGCCTCGATCTCCATGTCGTTGCGGGCCTCGACGTTGCGCGCCTCGAGTTCGAAGAAGTCGGCGATGAACATCGCGAGCACGAGGATCGAGAGGATCGTCCCGCTCACCGGCGAGTCGAGGATGAAGAGGAACGAGAGGAGGACGAGCCCGACGTTGGTGAACACGTGCGGGAAGTACGCTTCCACGCTGTCCGCCTCCTGTCCCTGTTCGACGTGACGCCTGTGCGCGAGGTGCCGCGTCGCGAGGTTCCCGACGGTCATCACGAAGATCGCGTACGGCAGCGCCGGCCCGGCGGCCGACAGCCAGCCGAGGGGAACGAGGAACTGCAG